>CAYVFK010000313.1:0-2232 GCA_964450925.1 uncultured Hyphomicrobiaceae bacterium
TATGGCGAACAGTCCCGGCTGACGCCCGCCACGCTCGACCGCGAGCGCATCACCTTCAAGCAGACGCCTTACGACGTGAAGGCGCGGAGCTGACCCGATGAAGCTGAAGCTTTACCAGACCGAGACGCTCGACGTGCTTCGCCGCTTCTTCGAGGAAGCGCGTATCGCGGGACCGAAGGGCGCCTATGAGGCGATCACCAGGGAGCCGGAGCAGGCCAAGCGGGTCGGCCGCTATGGCGGGAACTACAGTGCGCTCGCGGAGCTGCCAACCGTTCCGTACGTCTGCCTGCGCCTGCCGACCGGCGGCGGCAAGACGATCCTCGGCGCGCATTCCATCGGCATCGCGCGCGACGCATGGGTGGAGAAGGACTATCCGATGGTCCTGTGGCTGGTGCCGTCGAACACCATACGGCTCCAGACCGCCGAAGCGCTGAAGAACGCCCGCCATCCCTACCGCGAGGCGCTGGATGAGGCCTTCGACGGGCGCGTGCGCGTGTTCGACATCGCCGATTTCACCCATATCCGCCCACACGACATCCGCGACCATTGCTGCATCGTCGTGGGCACGATCCAGACGCTGCGGGTGTCGAACACCGAGGGGCGCAAGGTCTATTCCCACAACGAAAACATGGAGCCGCACTTCACGGCGCTGCCGAAGACGCTTCCGGGATTGGAGACGCTGGAAGGCGGCGGCGTGAAGTTCTCGTTCGCCAATCTGATGCATGTGCACCGGCCGCTGATGATCGTGGACGAGGCGCACAACGCGGTCACCGGCCTGACCCGCGAGATGCAGGCGCGCGTCAACCCGTCGGCGATCATCGAGTTCACGGCGACGCCGCGGCTGAACTCAAACATCCTGCACAGCGTGACCGCGCAGGAGTTGAAGCGCGAGGAAATGATCAAGCTGCCGATCATCCTGTGCGAACACGCCAGCTGGCAGAACGCGGTGAACGGCGCCATTGCGGGGCGCGCGTCGCTCGCCGAGACGGCGCAGGACGATCCCGATTACATCCGGCCCATCGTCCTGTTCCAGGCGCAGCCGAGGAACCAGGAGGTGACGGTGGAGGTGCTCAAGAGGCACCTGATCGAGGTCGAACAGATCCCGGAAGAGAAGATCGCGGTCGCGACCGGTGATCAGCGCCAGCTTGACGGCATCGACCTGTTCGATCCGAAATGTCCGATCGACTACATCATCACCGTCGAGGCGCTGAAGGAAGGCTGGGACTGCTCGTTTGCCTATGCCTTTTGCTCAGTCTCGCGCATTCAGAGCGCGGTGGACGTGGAGCAGTTGCTCGGCCGCGTGTTGCGGATGCCCTACGCAAAGCGGCGCAAGGCGAGCGATCTGAACCGGGCCTATGCGTTCCTGTCTGAGCCGTCGTTTGGCGAGGCGGCGCGCGCGCTGGCTGACAAGCTGGTGGCGATGGGCTTCGAGGAAGACGAGGCGCAGGACAACATCGAACGCGCGCAAGCTTCGCTCGATACCGGCGATGATCCTTTCGGCCCGCGCGAAAAGCCCAAGCCGACTTTCAGGCATACCGTTTCGGCCACGCCGGAACTGATTGCCCAACTCAAGAAGCGCGAGGGCGTGGACGTCCGCGAGATCGAAGGCGGCAAGGCCGAAGTTGCTGTGAGTGGCCGCGTCGATGGCGGGCTGGAACAGCTGATCGCCGAAACGCTCCCGGAGCCGGAGCGGAAGGGCTTTTCCGAGGCCGTCGCTCAGTACCGCGTTGACGTGAAAGATCAGCTTTCGCCAGCCGAACACGGCGAAATCTTCCATGTTCCGCGCCTGATGTCTGAGATCCAAGGCGAGTTCGAGTTCGCCGACACCGACGTGTTCATGGAGTTCCACGACTGGTCGCTGCTCGACCATTCGCCCAAGATGGGTGAAGCCGAGTTCGCGATCCGGGAGACCGCACGCAGTTTCGAGATCGACCTCGACGGCAACCGCATCACCTACCAGTTCGCCAGCGAGGATGAGCAACTGGCGCTCGACGTGGATGTAGAGGGTTGGACGCCAGAAGCGTTGGTCGTTTGGCTCGACCGGCAGGTGCGCCAGCCCGATATCCATCAGAGCGAGCTGCTACGCTGGCTGCGCGACATGGTTGGCCACCTGATTGACGGCCGCGGCATGCATATCGCGGCGCTGATGCGCTGCAAGTTCATTCTCGCGCGCAAGATTCGCGAGAAGATATCGGCCATCCGGCAGCAAGAACGCGACGGCGTTTACCAGCG
>CAYVFK010000314.1:0-2221 GCA_964450925.1 uncultured Hyphomicrobiaceae bacterium
GCGCCACCAGCACGAGGAACACCACCAAAAGCGCGATGGCGAAGGTGATGGCGATCTCGCGCGAGGTCTCTTCCAGCGTCTGCGCTTCGCCGAGGAACAGGAGGCCGATGCCATTCGGCAGTTCCGCCTGCGCCAGCGCGCGCACCTGATCCACAGCATCACGCAGCGGCAACTCCGGTGACAGGTCCGCATCGATCTCGATGGCGCGGCGCTGTGCGTGGCGGTCAAGCTCGGCCGCAACGCCCTCCTGGCTAAACGAGATCATCTGAATGAGCGGGATCAGCCGGTTATCCTGTGAGCGCACGTAGAGATTGCCAAGGTCAGACGGCGAAGCCACCGATCCGGCGGCGGATTGCAAGATGATCGGCACGGCCTGGTCATCGACGGTCAGCTCCGCGACCTCGAACCCATCCACAAGCACGCGAAGGGTGCTGGCCAGGTCGTCGATGTCCACGTTCAGATTGGCCGCGCGCTCCCTGTCGATCCTCAGCGAGATCTGCGGCTGCGTGGCCTGAAACTGTACGCGGGTGTTGCTCAGGCCCGCGATTTCAGTCTCCAGCTTCCGCGCGAAATCATCGGCTGCCGTCGCGATTGCCAGGTAATCGCTCCCCGTCAGAGCGATCTCCAGCCCGCCCCCGCCACCGGGCCCGCGCAGGCCAAGACTGTTGCCCCGCGCGATGCGGCTGGTGAAGCCAGGCATGTTGTTGAGCGGTTCTCGGATCGTCGCCTCGATCTCCTGCTGCGTGCGTGTGCGCTCTTCCCACGGCGCCAGCGGCGCGCTCAGATAACCGCGGTTGAAATCGTAGCGGCCGGTGATGGAGAACAGCCGCTCCACCGTGCCGTCTGCGATCAGTGGGTCGAACACCCGTTCAGCCTTCTCGACTTGACGGTCCATGTAGTCCAGGCCCACGCCGTCCGGGGCCTGCATCCAGACAGTGATCTCCCCACGATCCTCCTGCGGCACCAGTTCTTCGCCCAGGTTCTGGAACATGATGAGCGCGACCGCGCCAACACCGCAGGCTGCTGCTAGCACGATCAGCGGGGCTGCCAGCACAAAACCCAGCAACTTGTCGTAGGCGCGCTGCAGCAGATTGCCAATCCCGCCAAGCAGCGAGACGCGCGAACCATCTCCTTCCTGCGCCAGCGGCAGGCGTGAAGCGATCATCGGGCTCAGCGTCAGCGCCACGAAAGACGAGATGATGACTGTCGCTGCCAGCATGAAGCCGAATTCACGGAAGAGCCGGCCTGCCGTACTCGGCAGGAACGAGATCGGCACGAACACCGCGACCAGCGTCGCCGTCGTCGCCAGAACCGCGAAAAACACTTGCTGCGTGCCGATGACAGCCGCGGCTTTCGCGCCAATGCCCTGGGCCTGCCGCCGCTGAATGTTCTCCAGCACGACGATGGCGTCATCGACCACCAAGCCGGTGGCGAGCACCAGCGCAAGCAGCGTGATGATGTTGATGGAAAAGCCGAACGCCCACAGCGCGGCGACTGCACCGACGAGCGCAACGGGGATGACCACGGCGGGCACAAGCGTCGCCCGGAACCGCCCGAAGAAAAGCCATATCACAAGAATGACGATCAGGGTCGCCAGCGCCAGCGAGGTCAGCACCTCGGAGATCGCTCCCTCGATGAAGACTGAATCGTCTGACTGGATGGCAATATCGACATTCGTAAGCCGCGAACTAAGGGTATCTGCGGCGGCGCGCACGCCCGCGGCAATCTCTACCGTGTTGGACTTCGCCTGTCGGATAACGCCGATACTGACGACACTGCGCCCGTCGAGACGCACGCGCGAGCTTTCATCCGCGGGGCTGAAATAGACGTCCGCGACCTGCCCGAGCCGCACATCCTCGCGCAGTCGCAGATCGCGAATTTCAGACGGCTTGACGACGGAAGCGTTGGCGCGCACCAGCACTTCCTGCTGCGCCGACTCGAAGCTGCCGGCCGGTACGTCGTAGCGCGCGCGCTGCATCAAGTCGGAAACATCACGGATCGACAAGCCGTAGCTTGCCAGCCGGTTCGGATCAACGACCACGCGCAACACCCGCTCGCGCTCGCCGAACAGGCGCGCATCCGCCACGCCTTCGACGGCGAGCAGTTCTGGAACGATCTCATCCTCGACGACGCGCGTCAGTTCATCGACCGGCAGCGTGCCGCTGGTGACCGCGAGGCGCATGACCGGGCGGGCATCGTCGTCAGCTTTGATGACGGTAAT
>CAYVFK010000315.1:0-2193 GCA_964450925.1 uncultured Hyphomicrobiaceae bacterium
GGCATAAAGCTCTGCTGCTTCCTCGATCCGCTCGACATAGCAGAATTCGTCGGTCTGATGCGCCTGGCGCGGCTCGCCCGGGCCGAGGACGATCGTGGGGATCGGGCCGTACCCCGCACGCAGGGCTGCAGCATCGGTGAAGTAGGGCGCGGCGCCGATCTCCGCCAGGGTGCCGTCAGGTGTGGCCAGCATCTCGCGCAACTCAACGATCCACGGCTCATCCGGCTCGGTCCAGACGGCATTGGCCGCCGTCCCGAATGTCATATCAATCTCCGGCCCGACGGCCTGGCGCAGCCGCGCCTTGAGCGCCGGCAGATCCACCTCAGGCGTAACGCGAATATCGACGCCGAACGCAGCGCGATCAGGGACCGAATTGACGTTCAACCCACCGTTGATCCAGCCCACGTTGAGCGTCGGCGCGCCCAGCGCTGAATGCGGTGGTACGCCAAAATCAAACCGCTGCAATTCATCGATGGCGCGGATGGCCATGTAGATCGCGTTTTGGCCTTCCTCCGGCATTGAAGCGTGTGCTGTTACGCCGCGCGCCAGCCCCTCGAAGCGCAGTACACCCTTGTGCCCCAGCCACAGCGCGTTCGATGTCGGCTCCGCCACCACCATTGCGCCTGCGCGCCCGAGCAGCCGCTGCTCTGCCAGCATCCGCGCGCCGTTGGTTCCGGTTTCCTCATCCGCCGTGATGACGATCTCGATGCCCGGCGTGCGCTCCAGCTTGCCGGCCAGCGCAACGGCCGCGCTGACGATCGCCGCCACCCCGCCTTTCATGTCCGTTGAGCCGCGCCCCAGCAGCTTGCCCCGGTCGATCTCGCCGCTGAACGGATCGAAGCTCCAATCCGCCGCGCCGAGCGGGACAACATCGGTATGGCCGGTCAGGCATAGCGACGGCCTGTCCGGGGCGCCGCCGATCCGCGCGATCAGGCTCGGCCGGCCTTCCGCCAGCAAGTGATAGCTGATGTGATAGCCAGCCTCTTCGAGGATCGCGCCAATATGCTCCGCGCAGGCGGCTTCGTTGCCCGGCGGGTTCACCGTGTCGAACCGCACCAACTCCTGTGCCAGCGTGACGGGATCGACCCGGCTCATTGGTTCAATTCCAGGCTTGAGTAGTGCTCCAGCACTTCCGGGTTGGCGAGCGCCTCCTTGTTCTTGATCTGGCGGCCATGGATGATGTCGCGCACGGCGATCTCCGTGATTTTGCCAGATTTCGTGCGCGGGATGTCCGGCACTTGCACGATCTTCGCGGGGACATGGCGCGGCGTCGCGCCCTCGCGGATTTGCCGCTTGATCCTATCGCGCAAGTTGTCGTCCAACGCCAACCCCTCCTGCAGCACCACGAACAGCACGACGCGCACGTCGTTGTCCCAGCTCTGGCCGACCACGATCGATTCGCGGATTTCGGGAAGCTGCTCGACCTGCCGGTAGATCTCCGCCGTGCCGATACGTACGCCGCCGGGGTTCAGCGTCGCGTCCGAGCGCCCAAGGATGACGATCCCGCCATGCTCGGTCCACTGCGCAAAGTCGCCGTGGTGCCAGATATTCGCGAAGCGGGCGAAATAGGCGTTGAAATATTTCTCGCCGTCGGGATCGTTCCAGAAACCAACGGGCATCGACGGGAACGGGCGCGTGCACACCAACTCGCCCTTTTCGCCGCGCACCGGGTTGCCGTCCTCATCGAACACATCGACGGCCATGCCTAAGCCGGGCCCCTGAATTTCGCCGGACCAGACCGGCTTGTGCGGGTTGCCCAGCACGAAACACGACACGATGTCCGTGCCGCCCGAGATCGAGGCAAGATGCACGTCCGGCTTTATCGCGTCATAGACGTAATCGAAGCTTTCCGGCACCAGCGGCGAGCCAGTTGAAGCCATCGTGCGCAGCTGCGACAGGTTGTGCGTGTCGCGCGGGCGCATCTCGTTCTTCTTCAGCGCGTCGATATACTTGGCTGACGTGCCGAAGAAATTCATGCCCTCGGCCTGCGCGTAGTCGAACAGCACGTTGCCGCCCGGCGCGAAGGGTGAGCCGTCATAGAGCAGGATCGTCGCCTCGCAGGCCAGGCCCGCGACCAGCCAGTTCCACATCATCCAGCCGCAGGTGGTGAAGTAGAAAACGCGATCTCCGGGCTTCACATCGCAGTGTAGCGCGTGTTCCTTCACCTGCTGCAAAAGCGCGCCGCCGGCGGCG
>CAYVFK010000316.1:0-2183 GCA_964450925.1 uncultured Hyphomicrobiaceae bacterium
CCCACAGCTCGTCCATCGCGTCCTTGCCCGCGCCGGAAACCGACTGGTAGGTCGACACCACTACGCGCTTGATTCCGGCAGCGTCGTGCAGCGGCTTGAGCGCGACAACGAGCTGCGCGGTCGAGCAGTTCGGGTTGGCGATGATGTTGCGCCTTTTGAAACCCGCAATGGCGTCGGCGTTCACCTCCGGCACGATCAGCGGCACATCCTCGTGGTAGCGCCAGGCCGAGGAGTTGTCGATCACGACGCAGCCCGTGGCGGCTATCCTCGGCGACCATTCCTTGGACACGTCGCCGCCGGCGGACATCAGCGCGAAATCACATTTCGAGAAGTCAAATTGCTCCAGATCATGGCATTTGATCGTCCGGTCGCCATAGGAGACTTCGCGGCCAAGCGAACGGCGCGAGGCGATGGCGAATACCTCATCAGCCGGAAATTCGCGCTCCGCGAGGATGTTGAGCATCTCCCGGCCCACATTTCCGGTGGCCCCTATCACGGCGATATTGTACCCCAAGGCTGATCTCCAACACTCTCTTCGCAGGGCTGCACAAGCGACCCTTGGTGTGTTGTTGTATGCCCGGTCTTGTTGCGTTGCAAGGCCGCCGCGTTAGGAGCTTGCCATGGCCGCGCAACGACAAGCTGTAACGGATGCGCCGCACGTTGGCACGCCGTGGGAGGTGTTCCGCACGTTCTTCTTGCTGGGCTGCGTGTCGTTCGGCGGGCCGATCGCGCATCTGGGCTATTTCCGCGAGGCCTTCGTCAAGCGGCGGCAGTGGATCACTGACGAGGCGTATGGCGACCTCGTCGCGCTGTGCCAGTTCCTGCCCGGCCCGGCGTCGAGCCAGGTCGGGATGGCGCTCGGGCTGATGCGCGCGGGCTATGCCGGGATGCTGGCCGCATGGGTCGCGTTCACGCTGCCGTCCGCGCTGCTCATGCTCGCGCTGGCGCTGGGGCTGACGGCGTTCCAGGTTGATACGCAGGCTGGCTGGGTCGTGGCGCTAAAGGCCGTCGCGGCTGCGGTGGTGGCGGATGCGCTGCTCGGCATGGCCCGCAATCTCGCGCCGGATCAGCGCCGGGCGACCATCGCGGTGGCTGCAATGATCGGGGCGCTGCTGCTGCCCATCGAGTGGGGCCAACTCGCGATGATCGGGGCGGGCGCGCTCGTCGGGCTGGCGCTGCTGGGCGGCTTGGAAAGCGCCGCGCCGAGCGAGACCGCGCCGGTCGTGAAGGTGTCACGCGCCGTCTCGATCATTTGCCTTGTTTTATTCTTTGCGCTGCTGGTCGGGTTGCCTTTCGCAGTGGCTTATGGCGGGACGCTCGCCGATCTGTTTTCGCGGTTCTACAATGCGGGCGCGCTGGTGTTTGGCGGCGGGCATGTTGTGCTGCCGCTGTTGCAGGCGCAGGTCGTTGATCCGGGGTTGGTGGACCGCGATGTGTTCCTTGCCGGCTATGGCGCGGCGCAGGCCCTGCCGGGGCCGCTGTTCACGATCTCGGCTTACCTCGGCGCGGAAGCGGGTGGGGCGGCCGGGCCGCTGGTTGGCGCGGGCGTGGCGCTGATCGCCATCTTCCTGCCTGGCGCGCTCTTGGTGCTGGGCACGCTGCCGTTCTGGAGCGCGTTGCGCCAGTGGACGCTGGCGCGGCGTGTGCTCGCGGGCATCAACGCGGCGGTGGTCGGGTTGCTCGCGGCCGCGCTCTACGATCCGGTGTTTGTCGAAGGCATCACTGATGCACGCACCATGGCGCTCGCCGTGGCCGCGTTTGTCGCACTCCACGTGTGGAAAGCGCCGCCGCTGGCCGTAGTCGCCGGAGCAGCGGCTGTCGGCGTTATCGGGCTCTAGCGCGCTTGTCGAGCAGATGACAACGGCGCGACATTCGTATTTACCGGACTAAATCCGGCAATCCAGCGGGCCTTCAGGTATGGATGCCCGTGTTCTCCGGATCGCTGTCCGGGGACAGGCAAGCCCAGGCATGTCGAGCCTCATGCTTTTCGAAGGAACGCTACGCGTCGCTAAGCAGCCGCCCGCAGAGCCAAAACTCGCCCTGTACGATCATGCCCGGCTCAAGTGCGCCCAGATGCCCTTCCATCTGCGATTCCAGCGCGACCACATCTACGGTGCCGCCCAGCGTTTCGATCAGCGCCCAACAAAAACTCTGCTGCGTTACTGGGTTGGTGCGGATTTCCG
>CAYVFK010000317.1:0-2177 GCA_964450925.1 uncultured Hyphomicrobiaceae bacterium
GAAGATCGAGGATCGGTTCCGGCCGGGCCGTGGGACTGATACGCCTGCGGAATGCTAGCGTACGTTAGAATTGGACTTGACGGATTTAATGCGAATCCTGTCACGTGCAAAGTGTCATCATTGGATCGAGCCTCCGCCGCTAGCTTGCTCCGGCCTTCGGTCTCGTCAAGCATTTCATTTTATCGAGAGCATGAGCTGGCAACAGTTTTGATGGTTATGCGATGTCTTCTAAAGAAAACAAAGCGACTTCCCAAAATTGGTATGGAGAGAAGCCGTCTCTGACAAAAGTGCTTAGGGACGAAATCGAGCGCGGGAAACTCTCTAGCAAGCAGAGTGTTGATACAGGGCGAACGATTCCTGACGAGCACGCTATCCAGGGCATGAGTATAGAAGCACTTGAATTTTTGTGGCACTCCACAGCCACAGGCTACGAAGTTCGTGACAGTGACCAACACGATTGGTGCAGTGCTTTGGACCTACTAGGAACGAAAGAGGCAGGTGCGTCTCGCAAAAGTCAAGCAGTCACTCATGACCCGAGTTGGCCCGTGATCATCGAACTGTTAAGGCGCGTTTCCGTCCGTCCGCTTGTACAGCATGCATTTGTCCGGGAGTGGATGTTGAGCAGTGCAAGACAAGTTCCTCGCGCGTTGCGACCAGACTTTGTCCAAATATTCTTCCCAACCTACAAAGGATCAGCGTTAACGCTCTATCGCGGCTGTATGCCAGGACACGAGCGTGGTTTATCCTGGACAGACGCCCCGGATGTTGCGAGAAAATTTGCGCGATCATTTGCGGTGAAGGGTGATGCGTTACTGATTGAGACAAACGCTACGGCTGACGCCATCATTGGTGATACTCGCTCCTTCGTGCGGAAGAGCAGCGAGCGAGAAGTTGTTGTTGATCCCGAAAAGCTGGGGCCATTCGCTGTATTGGAAAATCAGCCGCAGTGTTCCCCGCCACGCCGACAAAATGATGTTTGGTCAAACTGCGTGACCCGCAAGCTACTGAGTAGCTACCATAAAAAGCTGCATCAGCTTCGCCGAGAGGAGTTGAGCAAAAGTGGCATTCGCTAGCGAAATTCAGCGTCAACGCGGCAGCACGACCCAGTAATCCAGCTCCAGCACCACGCTGGGGTCATACGTCGCGTCGTCGGACTTGTGCGGGAAGTCCAGGCAGGAGCGGTTCTTGGTGGCCACGGTGCGCAGGCGAAGCGCGCCGACGTCCGAGCGCTCCGGGATTTCCTCTCGCGCCAGCACCTCCGTCCACGCGAAAATCGTGTCGCCGGCGAACACCGGTCCCGTGTGACGCCCGGCATTGATCGCGGTGATGTGAAACGCGTTGGCCAGCCCGTTGAAGCTGAGGGCGCGCGCCAGCGAGATGATATGCCCGCCATAGACGAGGCGGCGGCCGAAGCGGCCATCCTTTTCCGCGTGCTGGTTGAAATGCACCCGCGCGGTATTGTGATAAAGCCGCGTGGCCATCTGGTGCTCGGCTTCCTCGATCGTCATGCCGTCGAAATGGTCGATCCGTTCGCCGGGCTGATAATCGCCCCAGCGATGCGGCGACCCGGCCAGCGCGTCGTCATATCCCTCGATGCTCAGCGCAGGCACGGCCGCAGCAAGTGCGTCGGGCGCGACCTGCTCGCTCAGTTTTGGCAGTACCGTTTCGGGGGCCGGGCTTTCCGGGTCGCGCTTGTTAACCATCACCCAGCGCACATAGTCGAGCACGACCCCGCCGTGCTGGTTGCGCCCGGTCGAGCGGACATAGACCACGCCCGTGCGTCCGCTGGAGTTTTCTTTGAGGCCGACGATCTCGGAAGTCGTGCTCAGCGTGTCGCCGGGATAGACAGGCTTGAGGAAGCGGCAGTCGGCATAGCCGAGGTTGGCCGCGGCATTCAGCGAGATGTCCGGGACGGTTTTGCCGAATACCGTGTGAAAGACAAGCAGGTCATCGAGCGGCGCGCCCTGATAGCCGATGGTCTGGGCGAACGCGTCTGACGCCTGAACGGCAAAGCGCGCGCCGCACAGCGCGGTGTAAAGCGCGGCGTCCCCGCGGGTGAGCGTGCGCGGCGTGGCGTGCGTGATCGTCTGGCCGATCTCGAAGTCCTCGAAAAAGTTTCCCTTGTCGGTTTTCTCGGCCATGACCTGCTCCGGATGTCTCGATGAGGCGGGCGCGGG
>CAYVFK010000318.1:0-2175 GCA_964450925.1 uncultured Hyphomicrobiaceae bacterium
GTCCTGCGCCATACGCTGATGTGTGGGGCGTTAACCTGAGCAGCCTTTGAACTAGTCGGCGGCATGCGCGCGTGCTACACCGCTTGACGCTCAACAAGAAGGCGGGAGATGCGATGATCTCGACGAAGCCGCTCATCGTCGGCAACTGGAAAATGAACGGTGTGCGCTCTGCGACCGGGGAGTTGCACAAGCTTATTGATGGGCTGGGGCCGGACGTGTCCGCGCGCGCAGATCTGATGGTATGTCCACCGTTGACATTGGTGATGGCCTTTGCCCACATCGCGAGCGAATCCGCGCTGCAAATTGGTGCGCAGGACTGCCATAGCAAGATTTCCGGAGCCTATACCGGTGATGTCTCGGCCGAGATGCTGGCTGATGCCGGGGCGAGCGCAGTCATACTCGGCCATTCGGAGTGCCGCGTCTATCATGGTGAGCGCGACGCAGATATCCGGGAAAAAGCGCGCGCGGCTTATCGCGCCGGCTTGCAGGCGATCGTTTGTATCGGCGAGACGCAAGGGCAGCGCCGCCTCGGGATGACCTTTCAGGTGCTGCGCCGCCAACTGCATGGCTCGTTGCCGCCGAGCGCCACCCGGCGCAACACCATCATTGCCTATGAACCGGTCTGGGCGATTGGTACGGGGAAAACGCCGACCCCCGACGAGATTGGCGAGGCGCACAACTTCATCGCCCGGGAAATCGCCAGCGTGCTCGGGGGTGAGGCCGCTGCGGGCTTGCGCATTCTGTATGGCGGCTCGGTAACCGCTGACAACGCCGCAATGGTGCTCAATGCCCTGAACGTGCACGGCGCGCTGGTGGGCGGAGCAAGCCTGAAAGCAGACAGTCTGTTGGCTATTGCGTCGGCCCAGCCGCAGGCCCGAAACTCGATGACCAGCGCACAGGATCACGTTTCGCCATGATCATCGGGTCGAGGACGGGCATAATGGTCGTGATCTCCGTGCTCGCGGGCTTCGGCGCTGCGCCGGCTGCAGCCGTTCCGCTGACCGATACGGCATGCGAGCGCTACGCCGGCGAACGGCGGACGCTGGCTCGGCTTGGGGTGCGCGATCACTACCTGAAAGGCGCGACATGGGCACAGGCAAACTTGACGCAGCCGCAGCTCGACCTTATTGAGCGGTATATTCGCCTTGACGAGGCGCTCAAATTCCGTTGTCCGGAGCAGTTTGCAGCGCTATCTGTCGAGCGTAGCGACACGCCACGACGATTGGACGTCACGCCGCCGGTTCCCGGTCAAAAGCCGGCGCGCCCGAAAACCGAAACCGGCGTGACCCGAAACGAAATACCGCCGCTGCCCGCCCGCGACCCGGAGAACCGAGGCTGATGAGCGGGCGCGCGAGCGTGAAGTTTGGATAGAAGATGATCACACTTGTCCTGGTCATTCACCTGATGATCTGCATTGCCATGGTGGTGGTGATCCTGCTTCAGCGGTCTGAGGGCGGTGCGCTGGGCATCGGCGGCGGCGGCGGCACGATGTCCGGGCGGGGCTCGGGCAATGTTCTGACCCGCACGACGTCCTATCTGGCGGCTGCTTTTTTTGCCACGAGCATCATGCTGACTGTGCTGGCCGAGTTACAGGGCACTGGCCCGACCATCGACGGCACCCCGGCTGGCCAAAGCCGGCCGTCTGCTCCCGCTTTGCCCGATCTCCAGCCGATCGTGCCGCCGGCTCAGCCGGAAGTTCCGCGTCCGCAATAGCGGCGGGGACGCCAACAGGCCTGGAACTGATCATAGCGCGGGGCCTGCAATAGCACCGAAGCACGCGGTCATGACGCCCGCGCTTGTGGATAGGCTCATGCGCGCACTTCGCGCACGGCCCGGCGCGTGTATTTTGAAAGCCCATGGCGCGATATATTTTTATCACTGGCGGCGTGGTCTCCTCTCTCGGCAAGGGGCTAGCATCAGCGGCCCTCGGCGCACTGCTCCAGGCGCGCGGCTACATCGTCCGGCTACGCAAACTCGATCCATATCTGAATGTTGACCCGGGTACGATGAGCCCGTTCCAGCACGGCGAGGTGTTCGTCACCGATGACGGGGCGGAGACCGACCTGGATCTGGGTCACTATGAGCGCTTTACCGGCGTGCCCTGCAGCCAGGCGGATAATGTCACGACCGGGCGCATCTATTCGGACATCATCGCCAAGGAGCGGCGCGGCGACT
>CAYVFK010000319.1:0-2169 GCA_964450925.1 uncultured Hyphomicrobiaceae bacterium
TCGCGCCGTAGCCCCAGGTGTTGGCAACACCCGCGACCGTGGTCGAGTGACAGATCCGCGCCTGGTGGTCACCGTTGTTGGTGCCCCAGAAGGCGTAGAACTTGCGGAACAAATACGCCTGTTCGTTGTTGAACTTTGCCGAGCCGAGCCAGTAGACTGAATCCGGTCCGGACTTCTGGCGGATGTCGAGCATCTTGTCGCCGATCTCGTTGATCGCCTGCTCCCAACTGATCCGCTTCCATTTGCCGTCGACAAGCTTGACCGGATATTTGAGCCGGCGCTCTCCATGCGCGTGCTCGCGCACCGAAGCGCCCTTCGCGCAATGCGTGCCCATGTTGAATGGGCTGTCGAAGCCGGGCTCCTGGCCGATCCAGACGCCGTTCTGCACCTCCGCGATCACGGAGCAGCCGACCGAGCAGTGCGTTCAAACGGACTTGCGCAGCTCAACTGGCGCGTCGCTCGAACCGTGGCTCTGGGCAGCCTTCACGCGCACTGTGGTCAGCGTGGTCGCCGCGGCAATGCCGCCAATGGCCAGCCCAGAACGGCGCAGGAACGTGCGCCGGTCCACGGCACCATCTGCCGCCGCGGCAAGCGCTGATGACAAACGGGAGCCATTCGCAATCCCGTTCTTCTTTTTCAGCATGACGTTCCTTCCTCAAGGTTCGATCATCCCGGACATGCCCGCCCGGGCTGTTCCGCAGTCCTGCGACCGGCTTAGAACGCAGCCAGCTTGTAGTACTGCTTGACATGCGCGGTCTCCCGGTAGCCGGCGCCCGTCTCAGGCTCGCCCGCTTCGCTCGCTTGGGCATCCTGCGCGCTTGCGCCGCTCGCCACCGCCACTGCGCCCGCCGTCGCCCCGAGGCCCGCGAGCCTCAGGAAGTCGCGGCGGCCGGAGCGGGTATCGCTCTTCTTCTCACCCATCGGTCATTCTCCTTCAGTTTGCGCGAACGGCCCGGAGCAACGAACGCGCGTCTTTCACGCAACAATCCTCAATCCATTGAAAAAGCCGCTTCTTCCAACTCAAGGAAGACGCGGCCTGCGGTTCCAATCGCGGCGTAAAGCTGTGAGTCCTCGACCTTTTCAAGATCGCGAAAGAAATGCGGCGCCCAGGATTGCACATGGTCCTGGAAGAAAACCCGCTGCTGCGATACCGGCACAGGCTGGCCGAAATCGCCGCGGATCAGCCCGCCCATCATGTCAAGCACGGAGGCGATATGGTCCTCCGGGTCCTTTTCATCCGGCGCCGCCTCGATCCGGAGTTGCGCCATCGCAGTCCGTAAGCGCGCAAGCCGTTTCTCATGCAAAAATCCGGTGAGATAGTAAGAGCCGTAGGGCAGCAACTTGCCGCGCGTCAGCCCGATGAACAAATCGTGGTATGCATCGTCTTCGCGCTCGACGGAAGTGCTGCGCGCGGCCTGGGACAGCTTCGCGATGGCCTGACCGAACTCGGTCTGGCTGCCCTGGAGTTTGCCCAGGTCCGACAACTGTTCTGCTGTGGGGGGGCCGAGAGCAACATGGCCAGCATCGCATAAATCGCCGCGCGGGATTCGTCTTCCGGGGCGATTTCCGGCGCCCCATCTGCCGTGTCGTCAGAAGGATTCATGTGCTCCGTTTCGACTTGACTCATTGTCGCACCCACCCTCCGGCATGGCGCTCGGGCAGAATTATTCTAACTCTAAGTCACAACGCTGACATAGGTCTGACGCACTGGCAAGTGGCTGATCTGTCTGACAGTATCGACCAAAGCATTGATTTTAAGCATTCTGGCAGCGAAGCTGTCGTGTCTGAGCAGCTTGACACAAGCCAAATCAATGGCTTGACCATAGGCAAAGCGCCCAACAGATGGGCATAATTTTGGATCACTTCCGTATATTAGACTTTCGTATAATACGATCGCGCCGGAGGTGTCCTGCTATGATGACTTCATCGAGCACGCGTCCATGAATGACGCGTTCCGCGCACTGCAAGGAAGGTTTTCGGGCATGTCCCAGGCAGATGTTCAGGCGATCACGCCGCGCGAATCCGAGCCGGAGGAGTTCGCCGTCCGGCCCGACCCGGACAACGCGCGCTTGTCCGTACCGGTGAAGGGGATCGACCATACCGGCGCAACTGTGGAGACCACCGTCGTCACCGAGCGCCCGCTGACCCTGTTCCTCAACGGGCAGGAGA
>CAYVFK010000320.1:0-2168 GCA_964450925.1 uncultured Hyphomicrobiaceae bacterium
GCGAGAGCCTGGGACTTCCCGTGCTCACCGACGTGCACGCGCCGGAGCAATGCGCGCGCGCGGCGGAGTTCGTCGATATCCTGCAGATCCCGGCGTTCCTGTGCCGCCAGACCGATCTGCTCGTTGCGGCGGCCCAGACGGGCCGAGTGGTCAACATCAAGAAAGGCCAGTTCCTCGCGCCGTGGGACATGGAGCATGTCGCGGGGAAGGTGCTGGGCGCGGGCAACGCCAACGTGCTCTTGGCCGAGCGCGGCGTGAGCTTCGGCTATAACACGCTGATCAGCGACATGCGCGCGCTGCCGATCATGGCGCAGACCGGCTGCCCGGTGATCTTCGACGCGACGCACTCGGTGCAGCAGCCGGGCGGGCAGGGCGGCGCGAGCGGCGGACAGCGTGAATTCGTCGCCGTGCTGGCGCGCGCGGCGGTGGCAGTCGGCGTGGCGGGGCTGTTCATCGAGACCCATGACGATCCGGACAGCGCGCCGTCCGACGGGCCGAACATGGTGCCGCTTGATCAGTTCGAGGGGCTGATCGCGGAGCTTATGGAGATTGACCGGGTCGTGAAGGCGCGCGCAGGATGACTCCAGGACAGCCGGAGCGAGCCATCCCGTGTGCGGCGCAGCACGACGTGGTGCGCTGCTAACCCGGGATCAGCAGCGCAACATACGCGACCATGATCCCGTGTCTGCGAAGCGGCACATTGCGCCGCATCGCGCACGGGATGACGGTGGGGCTTTTACCCCCGCCCGCGGTAGGGCGCGACGCCCTGATCCGGGATCCACACGCCTTCGGGCGGCTCGCCGGTCTGCCAGAACACGTCGATGGGGATGCCGCCGCGCGGATACCAGTAGCCACCGATACGCAGCCATTTGGGGCCAAGCAGGTCCACCAGCCGCTTGGCAATCGCGACCGTGCAATCCTCATGGAAAGCGCCATGATTGCGAAACGCGGTCAGGTAGAGCTTGAGCGACTTGGACTCCACGATCCACGCAGCCGGCAAATAGTCGATGACCAGGTGTGCAAAGTCCGGCTGACCCGTTACCGGGCAGATCGAGGTGAACTCCGGCGCGGTGAAGCGGGCGAGGTAATCCACATCCGGATGCGGGTTCGCCACGCGCTCAAGCCGCGCCTCTTCGGGCGAGGCGGGAATCGCCGCCGCCCCGCCAAGCTGGGTGAGATCGTCGTTCATCGCGTGCTCCCGCCGGTGTAGATGCAGCCCTCCTGGCAGGTCGGGCGCGACAGCGCGACTTCGGCCAGCCCCGGCACGCGCGGCTCAAGCTGCTGCCAGATCCAGCGCGCGGTCATCTCCAGCGTCGGGGCTTGCAGGCCCGGCACGTCATTGAGCGTCTGGTGGTCCAGCGTCGCGCGCACATCGGCGATGGCCGCGCTCAGGTCATCGAAATGATAGATCAGCCCGGTTTCGGGGTCCGGCTCGCCGTCGATGCTCACGCGCACATGGAACGAATGCCCGTGGACCCGCGCGTTGCGGTGCCCCTCCGGCGCGGACGGCAGGTAATGCGCCGCCTCGAATGTGAACTCCTTGTAGATGCGTGTCATGTCGTTGCTCGCGCTCGGGCGCGCCTGCTCGTGTTCGCGCCCGCGAATAATCCGTTTTCGCCTGTTTAGCCGATTGGCGCGGCGTCAGGCCAGCCCGATGAACTTGTGGGTTTGCAGCGAAAGCCGCCAGCGCGGGTGTTCGAGACAATAGCGCGCAGCCGCCGCCGTGTTGGCCTCGCGCTGCGGTCCGTCCATCGGCTGCAGAAAGAAGTGCTGAAAGTCCAGCGCAGCGAAGGCTTCCGGTGGCGCGTTCTCCTGCGGGTAGACCAGTTTCAACTCCTGACCGCTGCGCTGGACGAGCGGCGCGCCCGCCTTTGGGCTGACGCAGATCCAGTCGATCCCCTCAGGTGCGGTGATCGTGCCGTTCGTCTCGACGGCGATCTCGAAGCCAGCGGCGTGCAGAGCTTCGATCAGCGGGCCGTCGAGCTGCAACAGCGGCTCACCGCCGGTGCAGACGACGAGCGGATGCCCCCCGCTCGGCCACCACGCCGCGACGGCCTCGGCCAGCGCTTCTGCCTTGTCAAACTTTCCGCCGCCGGGGCCGTCGGTGCCGACAAAATCGGTATCGCAGAACTGGCAAATCGCCTTGCCGCGGTCCTCCTCGCGCCCGG
>CAYVFK010000321.1:0-2164 GCA_964450925.1 uncultured Hyphomicrobiaceae bacterium
CCATCGGCGATTCGACGGCCGTCCCACAGACCTCGCCGTCGCCCTGCGCCGCGTGAGTGTCGCCGATCGACAGCAGCGCGCCTTCAACCTCGACCGGCAGGCGCAGAACACTGCCCGCGACCAGGTCCCGGATGTCCATGTTGCCGCCGGTGCGCCGCGGCGGGATGATGTCATGCGGGCCCGGCGCAGCGGGCGCGACGCCAATGGTCCCGGCGAACGGCGCGAGCGGGATCTGCGCGATTTCGCCAAACAGCAGCGGCGTTGCGCCGGATGGGTCATAGCGCCAAATATGCAATGCCGGATCAGGAAAGTCGTCCGTCAACAGCCCGAAACCGGGAATGTTTGCTGTCCAGCCCCAGCCTGATGGGCGATAGCTCTCCATCGTCACGACCAGCGTGTCGCCGGGCTGCGCACCCTCCACGTAGACCGGCCCAGTGACAGGGTTCACCCGCCCGCTCATATCAGTGCGCAGTATCTCCGTGCCGCTGTCGGGCGTGATCACGCCGTCCCAAGCGTCGCGCACGATCAGGGTGAGCGTGTCGCCCGGCGCGGCAGTGGCCACCGGCGGGGTCGCGCGGTCCCAACTATAGTGGCGGTGCGTGTCATGAATGGTGCGGTGAAGCATCAAAATCCCGCGTGTTCGGCGATTTCAGGGTGCTGGTCCGTAATCTGCTCGCTTCCGCAAGCGTAGGCCAGATCAGTGCGTAACGAAACAGAACCGGGGATATGCGCATGAACAGGTTTATCACTCTGCTTCTGGCCACCATTGCGTTCGGCATGGCGAGCGCGCCCCAAATATGGTCTGAACAGGCATTGGCGGGTGATGATATCGCGGCTAAACTGGCCGAGCCGGGCCATATCGCTATCATGCGCCACGCGCTTGCGCCCGGTGGCGGCGACCCGGCGAACTTCACGCTTGATGACTGCGCGACGCAGCGCAACCTGTCGGAGGCGGGCCGTCGGCAGGCGCGGCGGACCGGGGATTTCCTGCGCGAAGTGGGGGTGCGCGAGGCGCGTGTGTTTTCCAGTCAGTGGTGCCGCTGCATGGAGACCGCGGAGTTGCTGGACCTTGGCCCGGTGGAGCTGTTGCCCGCGCTCAACTCATTCTTCCGTGATCGGGCGCGCGGTCCCGTCCAAAACCGCGAATTGCGCGCGCAGATCGCCGAACTGGACCTCTCGGAGCCGGTGGTGCTGGTCACGCATCAGGTGAACATCACGCAACTGACGCGGGTTTTTCCTGGTTCTGGCGAGATCGTTGTGTTGCGGCGCGAGCCGGATGGCGATCTGGCGGTGCTCGGCTCTGTGGAACCACGCTCGACGCAGTGACGGCTTGACCCGCGGTGCCGGCCCGGTATAAACCGCAGATCAACCAGATGCGATGCGCGCGCGGGCACCTCTCGCGCGCCTTTTTTCAGTTTGAGAGACAAGAGCTGCAATGCCCAATACCAGAGCTGCCAAACGCGCCGTGCGCACAATCGCGCGTCGCACTGAAGTCAACCGGGTGCGCAAGAGCCGCGTGCGCACATTCATTCGCCGCGTGAACGAAGCCCTGGCTGCTGGCGACGCGAATGCTGCGCGCGAGGCGCTGCGTGAGGCTCAGCCGGAAATCATGCGCGGCGCGCAAAAGGGCGTGATGGAAAAGAACACGGCCTCGCGTACGATTTCGCGGCTTGCGCAGCGCGTGCGCAAGCTGAACCAAGCGTAAGACTCCTCCAGGCTGATTTTTTGCGCCGGCGGGCGGCCGTTCGCCGGCGACATGCGCGTGACTGGCCGGGCATATTTGCGCCTTTGCGACCTGGCACGCCCAACATCTGCCCTTGCGTGTTGCTGAAACGCCGAACATCAAGTATTTTGCGGCGGATTTAGGCTGCACGGGGGATGCGATGGAAGTCGTCGCGCTGGCCATCATTGGCTTGGCCCTGTTGCTTGTTTTTAGCCTGGGCAGTAAAGGCAGTTCCTCCAAAGACGCGCCAGCTGTTATCCCCTCCAACAAGATTTACGAGATCTATGGCGATCTTGTTCAGCCAAATCACGGCGATTCCGACCAGACGAAGGACAGGCGCAAGAAGCTGCGCGAGGCGCTGGCCAAGCTGGAGAGCGAGTTGAAGCGCGCTGAGGATTTGCGCGCCGCGTGGGAAAACAAGCGCGTGGACAAGAAGGACGT
>CAYVFK010000322.1:0-2153 GCA_964450925.1 uncultured Hyphomicrobiaceae bacterium
GCCGCGCCACGCGCTCAACGCGCTCGCCCACCGTGCCCAGCTTGTCGTGAAAGGTGATCTCGCCCAGCTTGGGCGCCATCGCCTCCAGCCCGCGCCGCCGATCATTGTCCCAGAAGAACTTTGCGTCCGACAGCCGCGCGCGGATCACCCGCTCGTTGCCCCCGATGATTTCAGCGCCGCCGTCATCCGCCTCGATATTGGCCACGAGGATGAAGCGATTCGCCAGCGCACCGCTCTTGCGGCGCAGCGAAAAGCATTTCTGGTGTTCTCTGAGCGATGTGATCAGCACTTCCGGCGGGACATCCAGAAAATCAGCATCGAAACCACCAGACAGCACCACGGGCCACTCGACAAGTCCTGCGTTCTCGTCGATCAGCCCGTGGTCCTCGACTAGCTCAAGGTCCTGCTCGCCAGCCAGGCGCCTTGCGTCATCACGTATAAGTTGCGCCCTCCTTGGTCTTGCAACCATGACGTTAACCTTCTCTAAGGCGGTTGCATAGTCTCGGGGGCGCGCAACAGATATAGACTTTGGTCTAATAGGGTTTCCCGGCTCGGCCGCCATGAAGCGATGGCCGTAGGTGACATCGCCGCTGCGAATGCCGTCGATCTCCATTTCGACGACCCCGCCATCCAGCGTGCAAATGATGCCCTGAAGCGGACGCACCCAGCGAAGTTGCCCATCACCCCAGCGCATTGACTTTGGCCAAGGGAACCTGCGCACCGCCTGCGGCACGATCCGCGCGAGCGCCTCGGCCGCCGTTTCGCCCGCCTGCTCGATCACCGCGACATAATACTCGCCGCGCTTGTCCGCGCGCGTCTCGCACTGGTCGAGGCTTTCGATGCCTGCCGCGCGCAGAAAACCTTGCACCGCCTTTTCCGGCGCGCCGACGCGCGGCCCCTTGCGCTCCTCGCGCCGCGGCGGCGAGCGCTCCGCCAACCCCTCGATGATGAGTGCGAGCCGGCGCGGGGTGGAGAAGGTCTCAGGCGCGCCGAACTGGAAATCAGCTTGCGCGAGCGGATCGCAGACCAGCTTTTGCAGATCCGCTTCGGCCTGGGCCTGCATCCGCGCAGGGATTTCTTCGCAGAAAAGTTCAAGCAGCAGGTCGGGCATGGTTGATTCCGTGATGCCGATGGCTTGGCGTCAGTTGTCCGCCTTGGGCTTGAGCTGACGCCACATATAGGCCCGCCCATCCGGATAGCGTGCGACGAACCGATTGGCCGCGCCGAATTCGTCCGGGGCAGCGAGATAGGCGGTGGCCTCGCCGGCATCCAGCGAGGCTTGGAGTGCTTCGGCGTCGAAGCAGCCGAACCAGTCGGGCGCGACCAGCGGCGCAGCGTCTTCGGCCACCGGCGCGTCCGGCGCATTGGGCAAGCGGAAACAGGCCCGTAGCTTCAGAGGCGATGTGGGTGCGTCGATCCCGCGCCAGTCGCTCACCGGGTGGCTTTGCCCGCCGATCTCAACCGTGTCGGCGGCAGTCTCCTCGTAATAGGCCCGCGTCTGAAACCACCACAGTGCCGCGGCGAACACGACCACGAAGGTCAGAAAACCGATAATCAGAATACGCCCGCTCATGCCCCGCCACCCTTGGTCATCAGCCACGCCGCGCAGCAGCCCTTGGCCAGTTCGCGCACGCGCAAGATATAGCTCTGCCGCTCTGTCACCGAAATCACTCCGCGCGCATCCAGCAGATTGAAGATGTGGCTCGCCTTGATGCACTGGTCATAAGCTGGCAGCGCCATGAGATGCCGGTGCTCCGCCTCGCCCGCGTCGAGCAGGGCCCGGCACTCTGCTTCCGCGTCGCGGAAATGCTGGAACAGCTTGTCGGTGTCGGCGTGCTCAAAGTTATAGCGCGAATATTCCTGCTCCGGCTGCAGGAAGATGTCGCCGTAGCGCACGCGCTCATCGCCCGAGCGCCCGTTGACATTCAGATCGTACACGTTGTCAACGCCCTGCACATACATTGCAAGGCGCTCCAGCCCGTAGGTCAGCTCGCCCGTGACGGGGTTGCAGTCAAACCCGCCAACCTGCTGGAAATAGGTGAACTGGCTGACCTCCATGCCGTCGCACCAGACCTCCCAGCCCAGCCCCCACGCGCCCAGCGTCGGGCTTTCCCAGTCATCCTCGACGAAGCGGATGTCGTGGCGCTGCGGAT
>CAYVFK010000323.1:0-2150 GCA_964450925.1 uncultured Hyphomicrobiaceae bacterium
CGACTTCGCCTTTCCCTTGATGCGCTGGCCGTTTTCGTCCGTGCGCGGGACCTCGACCGGCGGGAACAGTCCAAAATTGACATTCATCGGCTGGAAGCTGCGTGCGCTGCCGCGCCCCTCTGGCGCGCTCAGGTGCCCTCCGGTGATGTGCGCGAGCAGCGCACCCATCGCAGTCACATTGGGAGGCGATGCGCAAGTGTGGCCTAGCCGCTCCGCCGCAGCGAAGCGCCCGGCGAGCAACCCGATCGTGGCGGATTCGACATAGCCCTCGACCCCGGTGATCTGCCCCGCGAAGCGCAGCCGCGGACACGCGCGCAGCCGCAAGCTCTCGTCCAGCAGCTTCGGGCTGTTCAGAAACGTGTTGCGATGCAGCCCGCCAAGCCGGGCAAACCGCGCGTTGTCCAGGCCCGGTATCATCCGCAGGACCTCTGCCTGCTCGCCATAGCGCATTTTCGTCTGGAAGCCGACCATGTTCCACAGCGTGCCGAGCGCGTTGTCCTGGCGCAGCTGCACGACCGCGTGGGGCTTCGTGTCAGGGTCGCGCGGGTTGGTCAGGCCCATCGGCTTCATCGGTCCGTGGCGCAATGTCTCACGCCCGCGCGCGGCCATCTCCTCGATCGGCAGGCAGCCGTCGAAATAGGGCGTGTCCTTTTCCCACTCCTTGAAGCCAACCGTCTCGGCGGCAAGCAGCGCGTCGATGAACGCGTCATACTGCGCCTTGTCCATCGGGCAGTTGATGTAGTCCGCCCCGGTACCGCTCGGGCCGGGCTTGTCGTAGCGCGACTGGTACCAGCAGATGTCCATGTCGATGCTGTCATGGAACACAATCGGTGCGATGGCGTCGAAAAACGCCAGTTCGCCCTCGCCCGTCAGGCCCTGGATCGCCGCGCTCAGATCGGGTGAGGTTAAAGGGCCGGTCGCGATGATGACGCTGTCCCAGTCCTCCGGCGGCATGCCCGCGACTTCGCCGCGCTCCACCGTGATCAGCGGGTGCTCGTGAATGTGGCGCGTCACGTCGGCGGAAAAGCCGTCGCGGTCCACCGCCAGCGCGCCGCCCGCGGGAAGCTGATGACGGTCGCCCGCCGCCATGATCAAAGAACCGGCGCGGCGCATCTCCGCGTGCAGCAGGCCGACCGCGTTGGTCTCGGCGTCGTCGGAGCGGAACGAGTTGGAGCAGACCAATTCGGCCAGCCCGTCGGTCTTGTGCGCGTCGGTCTCGCGCACAGGCCGCATCTCGTGCAGGATCACCGACACACCAGCCTGTGCCGCCTGCCAAGCGGCTTCAGAACCGGCCAGCCCGCCGCCGATGACGTGAATGGGTTTCGTCTGTGCTATCATTCTGCGGATCGTAGTCACCCAGGCCGCCGGAGACAAGACGCGCAAAACAGGCAGCACGAGTGTGGCCGCGCCGCGACACGACCATCAAATCCTGCATACTCACGGTCGTGTCAATTCCCGCTTCATCAAGGCCTTGCTATACGAGACCAAGGCATCTGCTTGCCAGACATGTCCAGCGCTATTCAACGGAACGCTCATGCGTAAGATGTTTGTTGCCTTCGCCGTGGCCGCCCTGGTTGCCGGTTGCACCTATGAGCGCACCGGCTCGCCGACGCTGCATTACAACGACTTCAAGACGATCCCGCCGCGCGGCAACACGGTGACGGTGTGCCATGCCTATGGCTGCCAAGAGCAGACGAAGTATCGCTTCACTAGTGCGGATATCGCCGATATTCGGAAGATCTTTCGTAGGATCAAGAAGGCCGATACACCTCACGAAGAGCGGCGCGCCGTCGCCTACTCGATCGCCTGGATCGAAAAGCATGTTGGCAAGCAGATCGGTACGGCCAATGATCGTCCGGGGATGGAGTTTGCCGGCTCCGGTGATCCGACGCAGCAGGACTGCGTGGACGAGGCAACGAACACCACCAGTTACATGCTGGTTCTCCAGCACAATGGATTACTCAAGCATCACCGCGTCGGTCGGCCGTTCTCGAAGGGCAACATCCTGATGGGTGTGAAGTACTGGCCGCATTGGGGTGCAGTGCTGACCGAGAACGAGACAGGACAGCGCTACGTGGTCGATAGCTGGATTTATGAGAACGGGGTCAACCCCGCGGTGACGAAGGCTGAAGAGTGGTACATCGACGGTC
>CAYVFK010000324.1:0-2146 GCA_964450925.1 uncultured Hyphomicrobiaceae bacterium
GCGAATTTCCTGGTGGCGGAGACCGGCTCATCGGTGATCGTCACGAACGAGGGCAACGGCGATCTGACCCAGCTTCTCCCGCGCGTGCACATTGTGGTTGCCAGCATCGAAAAATGCGTGCCGACGCTTGAGGACTTGAACACGCTTTTGCGCGTGCTGTCGCGCTCTGCCACCGGCCAGGACATCACGGCCTATACAACGCTTTCCACCGGCGCACGGCGGCGCGGCGGCCCGGATGGGCCGGAGGAGTTTCACGTGGTGCTGGTCGATAACGGGCGCACCGAGATGCTGGGGACGGTGTTTCAGGAGATGCTGCGTTGCATCCGCTGCGGTGCGTGCCTCAACCACTGCCCAATCTACAATGCGGTCGGCGGACACGCTTATGGCTGGGTCTATCCGGGGCCAATGGGTGCGGTGCTGACGCCCTCGTTGATCGGCGTACATGAGGCCGGACATTTGCCGAACGCCTCGACTTTCTGCGGGCGCTGCGAGGAAGTGTGCCCGGTCCGCATCCCGCTGCCCAAGATGATGCGCCACTGGCGCGAGCGTGAATACGATGCCGGCGCGACGGGGGTGTTGCCGCGTATTACACTCAAGGGCTGGGCGTTCTTTGCCCGGCGTCCTCGGCTGTATGGGTTGCTCGTACGCCCGGCGATTGCTGTGATGGCGCGGCTTGCTGGTAAGCGTGGCAGGTTTTCCTGGCTGCCGCTGGCGCGCGGCTGGACGGCGCATCGCGATCTCCCCGCGCCCTCGGGCGGCACATTCCAGGCCCAGTGGCGTGCGCATCAGCGGCAGCAGCGCAAGGCTCACGCGCGGGGCAAACGGTGATGGGAGAGGAATCCCGCGAACATATCCTGGGCGCGATCCGCACGGCGCTGAATGTGCGCGGCGATGAGGCGGGGCGGCGCGGGCGCGTGCGTGCGAGGCTGGAGCAGCCCGAGGCCGGGCCGCTTCCGCAGCGTGCACGAGGCAATGCGGGCGAACTGATTGAGCGTTTCGTGGCGATGTTGGAAAGGCAAAACGCCGAGGTGATAGAACTCGGCGCGCCAAATGACTTGCCCGCGGCCGTCGCACAGGAATTGCTGCGGCGCAACCTGCCTCAGAAGGTGCGCACCGGGGCAGACGATATGTTCGAGCAGATGCCGTGGAACAGCGCCAGCGCGTTGGAGCGGCTGACCGGCCCGGCGCAACCGGACGATTTCGCAAGCTTGAGCCGCGCGCTGGCCGGGGCGGCGGAGACGGGCACGCTGTTTCTCACATCCGGGGCCGACAACCCGTCGACGCTGAATTTCCTGCCAGAGCTGCACATGATCGCGATCCGGCGCCAGGATATCGTTGGCTCCTACGAGAAGGGCTGGAGCCGCCTGCGCGCCCAATATGGCCGCCGCCGCTTGCCGCGCACTGTCAACATGATCTCCGCACCGTCACGCACCGCGGATATCGAGCAGACGCTTATCAAGGGGGCGCATGGCCCGAAAGAACTGATCGTGTTCATCGTTGGCTGACTCGGGCGAGACGCTTTCTTGGGCGAGACGCTTTGTCACATCTTGGTTTGCGCGCGGACTGCCAAGCTGCTAGGTAAACCAAACACGCGTCAGTCTAACCCAACACACAAAAGTGTTCACCATGCATGACAAAGTCACGACCGCGCTCAAAACCGTATCGCCGGCGCGCGGGCGCACGCTAGACATGCCGGCCTCCGGCTTTCCGGCCACGCGGATGCGCCGTACCCGCCAGGCGGACTGGTCGCGCCGGCTTGTGCGTGAGAATGTGCTCACCAGCGCCGATTTGATCTGGCCGCTGTTCGTGATCGATGGCGAGAACCGGACCGACCCCGTGCCGTCCATGCCAGGCGTCGCGCGGCGCAGTATCGATGAAGTCCTGCGCGTGGTCGAAAGCGCGGCGGAACTCGGCATTCCTGCCGTGGCGCTGTTCCCGAATACGGATTCGGCGCTGCGCGACGACGCGGCGAGCGAGGCGGTCAACCCGGAGAACCTCGTCTGCCGGGCTGTACGCGCCATCAAGCAGGCAGTGCCGGAGATGGGCGTGATCTGCGACGTTGCCCTCGATCCATACACCAGCCACGGCCATGACGGCATCATGCGCGGCGCGGAAATCGTCAACGACCTGACCATCGAGACGCTGA
>CAYVFK010000325.1:0-2143 GCA_964450925.1 uncultured Hyphomicrobiaceae bacterium
ATTGCGGCTTTCACGGGCGCGACCTGCTGGAGGAACTGGCGCCGCTCGCGCCGTTCGCGGAGCATTTGCACCTGCATGACTCCTTCGGCCGGCCGAATGATATGCGGACCGTCTCGCGTGCGGAGCGAATCGCCTATGGACTAGGCGATCTGCACCTGCCGCTGGGCTGGGGATCGATCCCGTGGAACGCGATTTTCAGCGAACTGGACCTGCCGAAAAGCCCGGTGCTGATGCTGGAACTGCCACCGCCGCATGCGGAAGAGCTGGATAACTGCATCGCCACGATGCAGGAATGGCGCGCGAAACTTGCGGCGCGCCATTCGTCATGAAGAATCAAGGGCTATCGCACGATAGCTAAAGAGCCGACAGATACTCTGGAACCTCACGCATTTCCTTTGCATCGAAATGGAGTCCCAGTTCTTCATCGGCAATTTGGCGCAACACCTTAGCTTGATCTCGATCACGGCGGCGTTTTGCAGGAGCGCGACCTGATTGCCGTGAAGTCCACTCTTTCAGGAGCGTGAATATTCTGATTTCGGGGACCACGACTCGTGCCGGCATTCCGCGCCGGTCTATGACGACGGCCTCAAATTTGGGGAACGCCAGGAGAGCATCCATCCCGACCATTGGCGTTATGGATAGGTCATCAGGCAGTCCAGTCTCCTCAATCTCCCCCGAGTCGACCGATAACAATTCCACGATAAATCCTTCTTCGTTTTCGGCGCTGAAGCCGTATTGCTTGGACGCATCAAACGTAGGATCCGCTTTGCGGAGCAATGCAAGCACTGCCGGAGGCTTCAGCTTGTCGATCGCCAAAGTTAGGCGTTCCCGAGAATCCCAGAGAAGATCGGCGTCACCAGTCTCCAGCAGAGGCGAATGGATATGGATCCCCGCCTTTGCCTCATAGGCGTACAGAGCATTGGTGCCAACGACCAGAATTTTTGATCCAAGAAATCCATGCTGATCCAGTTCCCGAAGTATGTCAGCCGTAAGCTTCGGCATCCTTCCCAGACCCAAGGCGCGATTGACAGGTGCCATCTTTTTCAGTCGCGCATATGTGGATTTCATTCGCTCAATTATTCGGTTTCGCTTGTGTGTATATTCTCTGTAGAGTTTTTCTGTCTCGCGGGATCGGGGGCCATAATGCTTTCGATAGTTGAGTTTCCGGGCAACCAGATACTCGTGGCCGCGTTCCTTCCGCCACGACATGGGCGCGACAAATTCGCCTCCGTGACCGTTCCAGGTCTGAACTGCCGCGTCCCGCCAAGATCGAAACACTTGCGCCACATCAATTGATTGACGCGCTTGATCGTTGGTCAGCTCAAAATATCGCTTCATAACTTTAACCCATTGATTTTACAAGGAATGGCCGTGACAGTTAGATAAGTCAAGTTTTTATGGCCATTTTGTTTTATTTCAATAACTTAAACAGATTTTGAGTTGGCATGTTGACTAGCGGCCGTTGTTCCGTGCGCGCTGGCGGGGCGCTCGACCGCGTAGTTGGGGGCAGCCGTCCACATCGCGCTGGACGCCCGCCCCGCGCGACGCCATATTCGCGGCATGGCTGAAACATCTCCCACCGGCTTTTCCGACATGTCGCAGGCGCTGATCGGCGGCCATCCGCTGATCACCGGCAAGCAGCGCGACTTCATCCCGCACCGGCCCGAGCGCCCGGAGAAATCCGAAGGCGGCGTCCACTTCCGGCTCGCCTCGGACTACACGCCGCAGGGCGACCAGCCCGAGGCGATCCGCGAGCTTGTCGAGGGCGTCGAAACCGGCGAAGGCGATCAGGTGCTGCTCGGCGTCACCGGCTCGGGCAAGACCTTCACCGCCGCCAACATCATCGAGCGCACCCAGCGCCCGGCGCTGATCCTCGCGCCGAACAAGACGCTGGCCGCGCAGCTTTACGGCGAGTTCAAGAGCTTTTTCCCGGACAACGCGGTCGAGTATTTCGTCTCGTACTACGACTATTACCAGCCGGAAGCCTATGTGCCGCGCACCGACACCTTCATCGAGAAGGAGTCGAGCATCAACGAGCAGATCGACCGGATGCGCCACGCCGCGACGCGCGCGCTGCTGGAGCGGGACGACGTGATCATCGTCGCGTCGGTGTCGTGCATCTACGGTATCGGCTCGGTCGAGA
>CAYVFK010000326.1:0-2142 GCA_964450925.1 uncultured Hyphomicrobiaceae bacterium
ATGACGATCGTCTCGTTGTTGCTCATCCTGTCCTCCTGTTCACCGGGGTCGCCGGCTGTTGTCTATCATCGCCGGCACCAGTCATGACCTTGCCCCTGTGCAGTTTGAACGTTGCAAAGCCATGAGTGAACCGCCGCGTGCGCTGCTGCCATCACATTTGTGAGTATCGGCCATTTTGCCTGATTCACCAACCGTCACTTCGCCCTGCACAAAGCTTGTCGCGCGGCTTCCGCAATGCAATATTAGCACCCGATAAGCAATTTTCCGCGCCGGCGCTGACTGTTGCCGGCGCCCGCTCAAGCGTTATGGCGAGACATCCCCCATGGCTCATGATACCTCCGTCTTGACTGGCAAGTCTGACACCGAGCCGGCTGTCATCAAGAAGTACGCGAACCGTCGGCTGTATAACACGGACACCAGCACATATGTCACGCTCGACAATCTGGCCGATATGGTGCGGTCCGAGCGTGATTTCGTGGTTTACGATGCAAAGACCGGCGAAGACCTGACACACCAGGTTCTAACCCAGATCATCGTGGATGAGGAGAGCAAAGGGCAGAGCCTGTTGCCAATCAGCTTTCTGCGCCAGCTCATCCGCTTTTACGGCAATTCGATGGAAAAGCTCGTGCCGAGCTATCTTGAATTGAGCATGAATACACTCACGCGCGAACAAGAAAAATACACCAGACAACTTGCAGATACCTTTGGCACCGCGAACTTTGGAGCCGCGGCTCTGGAAGCGATGCAGAAACAGGCGCGCCAAAACATGGAAATGTTCGAGCAGGCACTCAACATGTTCCGGCCCTTCGGCGCGGGCGAGACCGAGACAACCCAAGTCACGCCGACGGGCGAAAATGCGTCTTCTGATCACCAGGCCGGCGCCAGCGGCGCGGCGTCATCCGAAGAGGTGGCTCAACTTCGCGCGCAACTCGCCGATCTGCAGGCCCGTCTGGAAAAGATCGCCGGCAAGGATGACAACGCAAGCGGCGGCTCATCCTGACGGCGCCTTGCCGACAAATTGAGTCGCGTCGAATGGCGGGGCATCACACAAGGCTCGAAGACGCATGGCAGGCGGCCCGTCGCAGCGACGCCAACTCCGGTCGCCCCCGCCATCGTTAAGTCACAGTGATTGGCTGATCATGCGTGCTGCGCTGCGGCAACGTCGACGTCCGCTTGCGGCAACTCTTTATTAACGGTGCTTCTTCACCATTCGGTGGGCATGAATCGTTTAAAACGGAGATCGGCGTGGTGTTTGCCAGAGTGAGACATCGCCCTGTCGGCGTGGCCATAGCGCTTTTAGCGGGTTTCCTTGTCAGCGGCTGCGCGGTCAACATGCCGCTGGTCGGCAGCTTCTCCGACAATGAGCCGAAACGCGAGGCGGTTCAACAGGTCAAGCGGGCCGAGAACACGGCCGAGCCGTCGTTTGCCGAGCGGGTCTCTGCGCTTTGGGAGCGCGCCACATCTTCTTCCAGCGACGATGGGCCGGTCCAGAACGCGGGCCCCGCGGACAATTTCGACCCCGCCGAGGCGCTATCAATGGTGAACGCCTACAGGGAGAAAGAGGGTCTGCCTCCGCTCGCGTTCGATCCCAAACTGAAACAGGCGGCCCGGGCACACGCGCAAGACCTGGCGGAGAATGACCGCATCTCGCATTTCGGCTCCGACGGGTCTGACCCTTGGGAGCGCGTGGGCCGAACCGGTTTCAACCCGAAAGTGGCGGCAGAGAATGTCGGAACCGGGCAACTCAGTTTCGCCGAAGTGTTCCGGGAATGGCAGCTCAGCCCCAGCCATAACAAGAACCTGCTGCTGCCCGATGCGACTCATATGGGTGTAGCGGTTGTCAGCAAGGCCGACACCCAGTTCAAGACATTCTGGAGCCTTGTGCTCGGCGCACCGAGTTGAACGCGCTTCCAGTCGCTTGAGGTTGTGGCGAGGTATCTCGGGGCCGCGCAAGAATTTTGGACAGCACAGCCTTGTCAAAGCCCCCCACGGACGAGTATGTCTGAGGGTGGAGAGGTGGCCGAGTGGTCGAAGGCGCTCCCCTGCTAAGGGAGTATACGGCAAAACCGTATCGTGGGTTCGAATCCCATCCTCTCCGCCACATCGACATCCGGCCACGTTCAGCCAAGTCCAGAAAATCCC
>CAYVFK010000327.1:0-2135 GCA_964450925.1 uncultured Hyphomicrobiaceae bacterium
CGCGATGACTTCTCCGGCCGCGATGACTTCTCCGGCCGCGATCCTTGGGCCGTTCAGGACGAACCATTCGATACCTCGCGCCGCGGCGCGCCGCAGCAGCCGGCTACACGCGATGACAGCCTGTTCCGCCGTATCGATGGCTCGGTGCAGGAGCCCGATCTCTCCGCGCTGACCCAGCGGGTTGCTCCTGACGCCGATCCGTTCTCGGGAGATACTCGCCGCGACCCGTCTGAATTGCGCGATCGTTTCTTCTCGCGTACCGGCGGCATCGACGAGTCTTTCGAACCGCACAGTGAGCCGCCACGCGCCAACATCTTCGATTTCGAGTCCCATCGCGGACAGGCGCGAACCACCCAGCAGGATGACCCTTACAGCTGGGATAACTTTGATGACGAACCGGAGGCACCGGCCCCAGAGGTCGCCGCGCCGGCGCATCACGACCCTTACGCCGATGCATACGGCGAATATGATCCCTATGCCGAAGACGCGCATCTCCATGACGAGGAAGACGCTGACTTCCTGGATGATGAGCCAGACGTTTATGACGAGCCGGTTCAGCAGCCCAAGAGCCGTCGCAAGCTGATGGTTGCGGGCGTGCTCGTTGCCGCGGTGGCAACTGGCGGGGCCGCTGCATTTGTGTACAAGAACATGCAGGATGGGAGCTTCGCCTCGGGCGACGCGCCAACATTGCTTGCCGATGATGGCCCCGTGAAGAGCGCGCCCTCCGACCCAGGCGGCAGGGAATTTCCCGACGGCAACAAGCAGATTTACGATCGCTTGACCGGCGGCCCGGCTGGTCCTGTCGAGGATACACGAGCCTCCGGTGATGACGACGCCGGAACGAACGCCATCCCGGGCATCGTGACGACGGGGGCGCAGGCGCCCGCCGATACGCTGGATGAGCGCATTGCTGCTGCCCTGCGCAACTCGGGCAGGCCGGTGGATGAAAGCCAGGCCGCAGCGCCCGCCGATCCGGATTCGCCGCGCCGGGTTCGTACGCTGACCGTGCGCCCGGATGGCTCGGTCGTCCCCGCCGAGGTGGTTTCGCCGAACACCGCGGACAATCTCCCGAGCCAGTCGGAGACCGTCACAACGGCGGGCATTGTCGCGACAACCGGCAGCGGCGCGAGCACACCATCCAGCGACGCGTCACAACAGCGTGACGACGAGCCGGCTTCGCAACCGGAGGCATCGGCGCCTCGGCCTGAGCCCGCTCAGCCGCGTCCGGAGCCGACGCGCGTGGCTTCGGCGCAGCCGGCGTCCGCCTCGGCCACGCAGCCTGACACAGCCTCGGCGAACCCGTTCTTCGTGCAGCTTGCAGCGCGGCGCGACCAGACATCTGCGCTGGCGGCATTTGCGGACCTCCAGCAGAAATACCCAAGTATCCTGGATGGACTGGCTCCGACCATCAAGCGGGCCGATCTGGGAGATAAAGGGGTCTGGTACCGGCTTTGGGTTGGGCCGATGGACACGCGCGGCAACGCTGCGGATGTGTGTGAAAAGCTCAAGCAGGCTGGTCTGGGCGGCTGTTTCGTTCGCACCGATTAGCACCCACCGCACCTGTCGTCCGTGAGGCGCGCCTGAACGCATGAAGACAATCCAGAGATTGCGCGCCTTCATTTGCGGCTGCCGGGGCGAGCGGCTGCGCCCTGAAGAGCAGGTTTTCTTCCGCGATGCGCGCCCGTGCGGTTTGATCCTGTTCAAACGAAATTGCCGCGCGCCGGAGCAGGTCCGGGCGCTGGTCGACAGTTTCCGCGAAGCTGTCGGGTCTGCGGATGCGCTCGTGCTGGTCGATCAGGAGGGTGGCCGCGTCCAGCGCCTGGGCCCGCCGCACTGGCGAGATTACCCACCTGCGCGCGCTTTCGCCACGCTTTATCGCCGCGACCCGCAGACCGGCCTGGCCGCCGCGCGCGCCTGCGCCGAACTCATGGGCCGCGACCTCTCCGCGCTCGGCATCGATGTGGATTGCGCCCCAGTGCTGGACGTCCCCGTGCCAGGCGCGCATGATGTCATCGGCGACCGCGCCTATGGCGCTGCGCCCCAGATGGTCCGTGCGCTTGGCCGGGCCGTGGCGGAGGGTCTCTTGCGAGCCGGGGTGCTGCCGGTCATCAAGCATCTGCCTGGCCACGGGCGAG
>CAYVFK010000328.1:0-2132 GCA_964450925.1 uncultured Hyphomicrobiaceae bacterium
TACGCGGGCCGGACGGCAAGCTGCCGCTGCTCGCACCTATGTCCGCCGTAGCGGGAAGCATGTCTGCTGGCGTGGCGAGGCATTATCTGGCGAAGTTTGCCGGTGGCAAAGGCGTGCTGCTTGGCCGGATCATGGGCGAGCCGCATGGCAAGGTGGTCGTGATCGGCGACGGCGTGGTTGGCCAGCACGCGGCGCAGGCCGCTGTTGGCAGCGGGGCGGAAACTTACATCTTCACGTTGTCGCAGACGCGGTTCGACGAGCTACGCGAACTCATCAGCCCCGACGTAATCCCGGTCCTGTCCACCGAGGAAAGCATCCGCGAGCATATCCGCGACGCCGACGCGGTCATCGGGGCGGTGCTGCTGCCCGGCGGCGCACGCGCCCCGCATGTGGTGAGCGCGGACATGGTTGCGACCATGCAGCCCGGCTCCGTCATCGTGGACGTGAGCATCGACCAGGGCGGCTGCATCGAAACAAGCCAGCCGACCTCGCATTCTGACCCCGTCTACACCGTGCACGGCGTCGTTCATTACTGCGTCACCAACATGCCCGGCGCTTACCCGATGAGCGCCACGCGGGCACTGGTGCAGACCACGCTGCCTTACATTCAACGGCTGGCCGATCGTGGCATGGCCGCGCTAATGGCAGACCCAGACTTCGCCGAAGGGGTCAACACCCATGCCGGCGTCCTCACCATTCGCTCGGTCGCAGAGACGCTCGACCTTACCGGTCGGTATCAGCCCTTCGCGACCACGATGGAGACAGCCTGAACTGTCGCAGTTTGGGGCTGGTGCGCCGGTTTGCGCGTGCGCAATATCGGTTGACAGAACCCGCAGAGCCGGCATTCGTAGCGGGCCTGATCTGGGCTAACAGACGAGAGACGAGCGACATGGTTCGCTGGCGCGGTCGCAGACAAAGCGAGAATGTCGAGGATCGACGCGGTCAGTCGCAGCGGCGCGGCCTACCGTTTCCGTTTCCGCGTGGCCAAAGCGGGCGCAGGATGCGGATCCCTCTACCGCGCGGCCGGGCTGGACGCGGCTCGGGGATTGGCATCGTGGGCATCCTCGTGATTATCGGCCTGGCGCTGCTGCTGGGCTTCGACCCGCGCGCGATCCTTACCGGAGAGGGACCGGGGCCGCAGACGGGCCGCGAAGTCGCCTTCCCCGATCTCGACATTCCCGGCCTGCCGGACTCCAGCGACCCAGCGAGCGCCCAGCGGCAGTTCCCTACCCCGACGACCGGCGCGCAGAGCAACGATGATCTGTCGCGCTTCGTGAGCGTCATCCTTGCGGACACGGAGGATGTCTGGCGCGACGCGTTCCAGTCCTTCGGACGGAACTACCGCGAGCCGAAGCTGGTCTTATTCTCCGATTTCACGCGCACGCGCTGCGGCGCTGGCATGGCGGCGATGGGACCGTTCTACTGCCCGCTGGACGAGACGATCTATATCGATTTGAGCTTCTACCGCCAGCTCCGCGATCAGTTCGGCGCGCCAGGCGATTTCGCGCAGGCTTATGTGATCGCGCATGAAGTCGGGCATCACGTGCAGACGCTGTTGGGCATCGCCGAGAGGGTTCGCCGGACGCAGCAGAGCGCCGCCGGGCGACAAGCCAACGCGCTGCAAGTGCGCATGGAACTGCAGGCGGATTGCCTGGCCGGGGTTTGGGCCAACCGGATCGACCGGGAGAAGGGCGTTCTGGAAGACGGCGATATTGAGGAGGGGCTGCGCGCTGCCAGCGCTATCGGCGACGACACCATCCAGCGGCGCACGCAAGGCCGGGTGGTGCCAGATGCTTTCACGCACGGCACCTCCGAGCAGCGAATGCGCTGGTTCCGCCGCGGTCTGGAGGGCGGCCGGCTCAAGGACTGCGACACGTTTCAGGCCGAGCGCTTATAGCGGATCAATGGGCCGGCGGCGCGAAACCGATCGGCAGCGCTGTCGCCAACAGGATCGCAGCGGCAGCCCCTGTCTCCATAGCAAGCGAAGCGTTCAAAGCCCCAGCGATGTTGGGTCAAGAGCAGATGGCCGAGTTACACAGAATGAGACCCCCTGAAGAGTGATCACGCGGGGGCAGCCTTGGTCGGAGTGGCAGGATTCGAACCTGCGACCCCCTCGTCCCGAACGAGGTGCG
>CAYVFK010000329.1:0-2131 GCA_964450925.1 uncultured Hyphomicrobiaceae bacterium
AGGAAATCGATGGTTTCTCGGTCCTGATGCACATGCTTTCCTTCGACAAGGTTGGCACCTCGACCATCCAGTCGCGCGCGCTCGCGGGCGTGGCAGGCGGCACCTACATCTTTTGCCTGCCTGGTTCGCCAGGCGCTTGTAAGGACGCGTGGGACGGCATCCTGCAATACCAGCTCGATTATCGGCACCGGCCCTGCAACTTTGTGGAGATCATGCCGCGGCTCAGCGAGCACTTGCCCGCCGAATAATGCGCCCGTCACAACAAGTTGAGTTTCATTCCGTGCGGTGGCGATTAGCTCCAGCACACGAAGATGTTCGGGCGGCTTGCGCCTGGGTTGGCGCGGCTGTCGCGCTGGCTGAAACACCAACCTTGTCACGGAGGCGAGATGATTGACCTTTACACGGCGGCTACACCGAACGGCCACAAGGCTTCGGTGACCCTTGAAGAACTGGGCTTGCCGTATTCCGTTCAGCGGATCGACCTCGGCGCGGGCGAGCAGAAGCGGGACTGGTTCCGCCGAATCAATCCGAATGGCCGCATCCCGGCGATCGTCGACCGCGGCAATGACGACTTTGCCGTGTTCGAGTCCGGCGCGATTCTCGTCTATCTCGCGGAGAAGACCGGCGAACTGCTGCCCGCCGATGAGAAGGGCCGCAGCCGCATGATGCAGTGGCTGATGTTCCAGATGGGCGGCGTAGGTCCTATGATGGGCCAGGCCAATGTTTTCTACCGGTACTGGCAGGAGAAGATACCGCCGGTCATCGCGCGGTATCAGAATGAAAGCCGCCGGCTGCTGGAGGTGCTGGACGGGCGGCTCGCACAGAGCCGCTGGCTGGCGGGCGACGATTATACCATCGCTGATATCGCCAACTGGGCTTGGGCGCGCACGCATGAGTGGTCTGGCGTCTCGGTCGGGGGGCTGGATCATCTTCAGCGCTGGCTCGCCGAGATCGCGGACCGCCCGGCCGTCCAGCGCGGCATTCGTGTGCCGGCGCGCGAAGAGGCGCTTGAAACCCGCGACGAGGAAAAGCGTGACAAGCTGATCGGCGAAGTGCGCACCTTTCTCCAGCAGTGAGCCAAAACCTGGAAGCGGGGCCGCTCTGATTGACATGAGCGCGAGCCGACGCGATAACCGCGCGGCGGAGATGTCAGGGCGGTGCTGCTTCCGGGAGAGCGGGCGTGACGCGGTATGTCTATGTGAACGGAGAATTCGTCGAGGCGGGGGACGCGCGTATTTCGATTTTCGATCGCGGGTTTCTGTTTGCCGACGGAGTCTATGAAGTCACCGCCGTACTGAACGGCCAACTGATCGACTTCGCGCCGCATATGGAGCGGCTGCGCTCCTCTCTGGCCAAGCTGGACATGACGCTTGATATGGACGATGCCGCGATCGAGGCGTTCCATCGCGGCTTGATGGAGCGCAACAACCTCGACAACGGCGTTGTATATGTTCAGGTCACGCGCGGCGTGGCGGAACGAGACTTTGCTTATCCGCCAGATGCCACGCCGACGGTGATCGCCTTTACCCAGCCGCGCGATTATGCCGGCGATCGCAACGCGATGGACGGCGTGAGCGTCGTCACGACGCCGGATCTGCGCTGGTCGCGCCGCGACATCAAGAGCATCGCGCTGTTGCCCCAGGCCATGGGCAAGCAGGTGGCCAAGGAGCGCGGCGCGTTTGAGGCGTGGATGGTTGAGGACGGGCTGGTGACGGAAGGCACATCCTCCTCCGCATTCATCGTGACGCATGAGGGCGTGATTGTGACCCGCGCGCTGGGGCGTGAGATCCTTCCCGGGCTGACGCGCAGCCGTCTTCTCGCGCTGATCGAGGACGAGAAGCTTCCCATTGATCAGCGCCCGTTCAGCGTCGAGGAAGCTCTGGCTGCGCGCGAGGCTTTTCTGACCAGCGCCTCCAGCTTCGTGCTGCCGGTAGTCAGCATTGACGGCCATCCGGTCGGCGACGGCAAACCGGGGCCGATCGCTCAGCGCTTGCGCGCGCGGTATCTGGAATTCGCCGCACCTGCTTGACGGAAGGCCCCGCGCCATTGCCAGCGCGGGGTGTGCGCTTAGCGGTTGGCCTGGCGGCCGAAGACTTCGACGCGGGCGCGGCGTGGACTGCCGAGGTCGCGG
>CAYVFK010000330.1:0-2128 GCA_964450925.1 uncultured Hyphomicrobiaceae bacterium
GCGGCGTATTTCTACACCAAAGATCTGGGCCGCGCCTGGCGGGTGTCGGAAGGGCTGGAGTTCGGCATGGTCGGCGTTAATGAAGGGGTGATTTCCACGGAGATGGCGCCGTTCGGCGGCGTGAAAGAGTCCGGCCTAGGCCGCGAAGGCTCGCATCACGGCATCGAGGAGTTCGTCGAGATGAAATACATCATGATGTCGGGGCTGGGCCGGTGAGCGCTGACGAACGCAAGCAGCAAGTGGCCGACGCCGCGCTGGGGCTGGTCGAGCCGGGTATGACGCTGGGCCTTGGCACCGGCTCAACGGCCGCGGCCTTCATCGCGGCGCTCAGCGCGCGGGTGCGCGAGGGGCTTGAGGTGCAGTGCGTACCCACCTCAATTGCAACCGCGGAGCAGGCCCAAGCGGCCGGCATCTCGCTCGCGACTCTTGACGACGCAGGCGAAGTCGATCTCACCATCGACGGCGCGGACGAGATCGACGGCTCGCTCAGCCTCATCAAGGGCGGCGGCGGGGCGCTCCTGCGCGAAAAAATTGTGGCGATGGCGTCGCAGCGCTTCGTGGTGATCGCAGATGAGAGCAAGCTGGTTGGCAGCCTCGGCGCCTTCGCGCTGCCCGTTGAGGTGGAGCCGTTTGGCGCGCGCTCGACGCTGCGGATGATCAGCATGGTTGGCCGCGAGGCGGGTTGCGAAGGCGATGTGCGGCTGCGCGAAGGCGCGGGTGGCCCATTCCGGACTGATGGCGGCCACTACATCGCCGACTGCGCGTTTGGCAGCATCCCGGACCCGGCCCTGTTGAGTGACATGCTGGCCATGATCCCCGGCGTGATCGAGCACGGGCTGTTTATCGACATGGCGGATGCAGCGATTATTGCGGGGCCGGGCGGCGTGCGCGTTCTGGAGCCGGCAGCCGAAACTTAGCGGGGCGAAAATGAGTGCATATGACTACGATCTGTTCGTCATCGGGGCCGGCTCCGGCGGCGTGCGCGCGGCACGTCTCACGGCTCAGCTGGGCAAGCGCGTCGCCGTGGCCGAGCAGGACCGTGTCGGCGGCACATGCGTCATCCGTGGCTGCGTGCCGAAGAAGCTGATGGTCTATGCCAGTCATTACGGCGAGGCGATCGAGGATGCCGCGGGCTTCGGCTGGACAGTTGAAGGCGCGCGCTTTGACTGGGCCACGCTGATCGCCAACAAGGACAAGGAAATCGACCGTCTGAATGCCGCCTATACGCGAAACCTGGAGCGCGCGGGCGTCGAGTTGTTTCAAAGCCGCGCCGTCCTGGCCGGCCCGCACACCATTCGCTTGAGCGCCGATGGCCGCGAAGTCACCGCCGAAACCATCCTGATCGCTACAGGCGGGCGGCCCTGGATGCCGGACATCCCCGGCGCGGAATATGGGATCACCTCGGATGAAGCATTCCACCTGCCCGCGTTGCCGAAGCGCGTTCTCATCGTCGGCGGCGGGTACATCGCGGTGGAGTTCGCCGGCATCTTCGCCGGCCTTGGCGCGCAGGTGAAGCTCGCCTATCGCGCCGACCAGATCCTGCGCGGCTTCGATGATGACATGCGTAATGCGTGCGCCGACCATATGCGCAACAAGGGCATCGACATTCTCACGCACACCGAACTGGCCGCAATCGAGCGCCAGGGTGAGGCCTATCTCGCGCATCTGCGCGGCGGCAGCACGATCGAGACCGATCTGGTGATGTTCGCGACCGGGCGCGTCCCGAACACCGAAGGACTTGGACTGGCTGAAATTGGCGTAGAGCGCGGCTGGAACGGCTATGTGGTCGTGAACGCGTATTCGCAATCCTGCGTCCCGCATATTTACGCCATCGGCGATGTCACGCATCGCGTTGCGCTGACCCCGGTCGCAATCGACGAGGGCGTGCGCTTCGTTGAGACGGTGTTCCGGGACAACCCGCAGGAGGTGGACCACAGCTTCATTCCTACCGCGGTATTCTCGCAGCCCGAGATCGGCACGGTCGGCCTCACCGAAGCGGAGGCGCGCGAGCGCGAGACCGGCATCGACATCTACATGGCGCGCTTCAAGCCGATGAAACACACGTTGTCCGGACGCGACGAGCAGATGGTGATGAAGCTGATCGTGGATCAGGAGTCCGACTGCGTGC
>CAYVFK010000331.1:0-2122 GCA_964450925.1 uncultured Hyphomicrobiaceae bacterium
CAGCACGCTGGCGTCCGGCTCAGGCATTTGGATGCCACTCATCGTGCATGCCTCCCTTGGCGGTTGAATTTGCATCCTAAACTTTCAGCCAACGCAAATCCATAGCGGCACAGCCGCGCGGTGGCGCCTCCTTGCGGCAGTCATGTACTTGACATGGCGTCCGGCAGCACGCATGGAGTTGTATACAACCGGACTTCCCACTATGCTGTCCAAGAATGTAACCTTTTTCACGGGGCTGAATTGATACCGATCAGTGACCTCGAAATTTTTGCGCGCGTCGTCACCGCAGGCAACATGTCGGCGGCCGGGCGCGAACTGGGCTTGTCGCCGGCGGTGATTAGCAAGCGCATCGGCCACCTGGAACGCCGTCTCGGCGTGCGCCTGTTCCAGCGCACCACCCGCCAGATTCGCCTGACCGAGACCGGCGAGGGCTTTTATCAACGCATCACCGATGTCCTGCGCGGGATCAAGGACGCCGAAGCCTTTGCGTCGCAAGGCATCGACCATCCCACCGGTATCTTGCGAGTTGGAGCGCCGAGCAGTTTCGCGCGCAAGCATGTTGCGCCGTTCCTTGGACAGTTCTTGGCGGCATATCCCGATCTTCAGGTGGAGCTGACAGTGTCGGATGCCGGCATGGATGTGGTCGGCGACGGGCTGGATATTTGTATCCATGTGGGGGAGTTGGAGGATTCGAGCCTGGTGGCCAAGAAACTGGCGCCGTGTCGCAAGGTGCTGTGTGCCTCGCCGGATTACCTGGCGCGCGCAGGCGTGCCTGACACGATCGCGGATTTGGACCGATTCACTTGTGTTTCGACCGTCGAGAATCGTGGCTGGCGTCTTCAGGGGCCGGAGGGACCCAAGACTGTTCGCGCGTCCGGCCATCTCCGGACCAACTCCAGCGATGTGGTGCGCAAGGCTATTGTCGGGGGAGCAGGCATCGGCTTTCGCGCGGTTTGGGACATTGCCGAGTATCTGAAGCGTGGCGAACTGGTCGTTCTCATGCCTGAATACCAGGAAACCCCGGGCGTGGCCATATACGCCGTTTACCCCTGCCGGGAGTTCATTCCCGCCAAACAGCAGGTTTTTCTCGGGTTCCTCGAAGCTGCTTACGAACACGTCGCATTTGACGTGCCCAGTATCGAGAAATACACCTATCGATCCCCGACGCCGCGCGCGGTCGCGGCGACATGATGCCACGCTGGCGTGACAGTTGTCGTTTGCAGTATCCTCTCGTCGTATCTTCAAGGAGCAGATCGCCGCGGCCGGGAAGGGATCGTTCCATCTACGCAGCAACGACCAGAAAACATCGATTGGGAGAACCTTCATGCGTTTTAATGCAGTCTTTGGTGTAGCAGCACTTGCTGTTGCTACTGCGACATCGCCGGTGATGGCACAGGACGGCGATCCGGAAGCCGGCGAGAGAGTGTACCGCCAGTGTCAGGCCTGTCACATGGTCGGTGAGAACGCTCAGGCGCGCGTCGGGCCGCCACTCAACGATCTGTTCGGTCGGGTCGCCGGGACTTACGATGGCTTCAATCGTTATTCAAATGCCATGAAGGGCGCTGGCGAGGCCGGGCTTGTCTGGAACGACGAGACTATCGCGGCTTACCTGGAGCAGCCACGCCAATACATTCCTGGGAACCAGATGGGCTTTGCCGGTTTGCGCAAGGAAGAGGACCGCGCCAATGTCATCGCCTATCTCAAACAGTATGACGATGAGCCGGACAACGACGGCGCTGAGAGCACTTACGCCGCGCCGGAATAACGCTCATTGATCGTTTCCAAGCTTTGAGAGGCCCGGGCGCGTTCCGGGCCTTTTCCGTGCGTGGGATGCGGGCGTGTGACGCCGCTGCTCTTGCAAGGGCTGTCAAGATTGGCCACGCTTACACGCTAAAGGTAGACTGAGGCTGCCAACGTTGATCGTCAGCTTATGGCCTTAGTGAGACACCAAGCCCATGACACTGGTCAATATTGGGAAACCCGCGAAACCGGCGCCGGACAATCCGCGCGTTGCGCTGTTCGCGACCTGTCTGGTCGATCTGTTTCGACCAGTAGTCGCGTTCGCGTCCGTGAAGCTCTTGGAAGAAGCCGGGTGCCGGGTCGAGGTGCCTGCCGCGCAGAC
>CAYVFK010000332.1:0-2115 GCA_964450925.1 uncultured Hyphomicrobiaceae bacterium
CCGGCACGAGCTGATCCAGATTGTGTCCGTCGATCGGCCCGACATAATAAAAGCCGAGTTCTTCAAACAGCGTGCCGCCGGTCCAGAAATTACGGGTGTATTCTTCGGCGCGCGCGGCCCGTCGCTCCCAGCCCTTTGGCAAGCGTTTGGCAAGTTGTTTCACAATGTCGCGCAGATACAGATAGGTGCCCGAGGAGGTCAGCCGCGCAAGATAATGGCTGATCGCGCCAACTGGCGGGGCGATCGACATGTCATTGTCGTTCAGGATGACAATCAAACGCTTGTCCATCGCGCCGGCGTTGTTCATCGCCTCGTAGGCCATGCCCGCGCTGAGCGCGCCATCGCCGATCACCGCGATCACATTATTGTCGTCTTCGCGAAGATCGCGGGCCACTGCCATGCCGAGGCCAGAGGATATCGACGTGGAGGAGTGCGCCGCGCCGAACGGGTCATACTCGCTTTCCGCGCGACGGGTGAAGCCGGACAGCCCGCCGGGCTGGCGCAGCGTTCTGATACGGTCGCGCCGGCCCGTGAGGATCTTGTGCGGATAGGCCTGATGACCGACGTCCCAGATGAGCCGGTCATTCGGCGTATCGAATAGGTAGTGCAGCGCGACTGTTAACTCGACGACGCCGAGCCCCGCGCCCAGATGGCCGCCGGTAACCGACACGGCGTCAATCGTTTCCGCCCGCAACTCATCAGCAACCTGTCGCAGCTGCGATTCGTCGAGCTGTCGCAGATCACTTGGGGTGGTGATTTGGTCGAGTAGCGGCGTCTTGCTGTCTGAACTCACGGTGATAGCGTCCCTCACGCGATGACCAAGGCGGATGTCGCGGGCTCGCGCCCGCTGTCACAAAAACTTTACACTGACGGCCCCGCCTCGGCAAAACTTGTTACCATAATTTATCCAACAGGCCGCCCAGAGTGCCGTGGATTACCGCGACATGTCCGATCGGCGCAACTTTATTCCACGTCAAGCGGCTGGGTGCTGGTGGGTTGACCGTCTGCGTTCACGTTGATCCTCTCGACTTTGGCCTCCGCGCGCTGCAGCAGCCGATCGCAATGATCGCGCAGCGCCTCTCCCCTTTCGTAGATGGCGATTGACTGCTCCAGTTCCACGTCACCGCGCTCCAGACGCCCGACGATTTGCTCAAGCTCCTTCAGCGCATGCTCGAACGACAACTCCTTGATGTCGGCGTTCGCTTTGTCTTGCTGCCTCGCCATAAATTCCTCCAGCGATCCTGCCTCGCGGTCACGATCCGTACTCCATCATTACGCGCAGATGCGCCTCGACGGATCGTGCCAGCCCGCTCAGATCGTAGCCACCTTCGAGCACGGAAATAAAGCGCCCTCCGGCGTGAAGCTCCGCGACATCCAGAAGTTTTCGCGTCGCCCAGGCGAAATCCTCCTCGCGCAGGACAAGCCCGCCGATCGGGTCGCGCTGATGCGCATCGAAGCCCGCCGAGGCGATGACGAGGTCGGGCGAAAAGTCACGCAGCGCGGGCAGGATGCGCGTCTCAAACGCCTCTTGGAAGTGAAAGGTGTCATCGCCGCGGCGTAGCGGCGCATTGACGATGTTGCCCGCGACGCCGCGCTCGCTCCACTCGCCGGTGCCAGGAAACAGCGGCATCTGGTGGGTTGAGCCGTAGAACAGGTTCGGCTCAGACCAGAACATATGCTGGGTGCCGTTCCCATGGTGCACGTCGAAGTCAATTACCGCGACGCGCTCCAACCCGTGGGTCTCCCGGGCATGTGCCGCCGCGATCGCGACGTTGTTGAAGAAGCAAAAGCCCATCGCCTGGCGCGTTTCAGCGTGATGTCCCGGCGGACGCGCGGCGCAAAAAGCGTTTCTTGCAGCGCCTGCGACCACCTGATCCACCGCCAGGACCGCCGCGCCCGCAGCCCGCAGTGCCGCCTCCCAGCTTTTGGGCGACATGACCGTATCGCCACCATCCACGTAGCAATGACCGCTCTCCGGCACGATCTTTTTCAGCGCCGCGATGTACTCCGCACCGTGCATCCGCGCAATGACATCTTCCCCAGCCAGCGGGGCTTCCTCACGATGAAGAAACTGGAAGCTCTCATCCTCCAGCGCCTGCTCGATGGCGCGGAGCC
>CAYVFK010000333.1:0-2102 GCA_964450925.1 uncultured Hyphomicrobiaceae bacterium
GCCGCTTGCAGCCCTACTACATCCAGGCCCTGTTCAAAGCCGCCTTCGAGCGCCTTGCCCAGTTGCGCGAGTTCAACCCAATGCTCGGCCATCGCGGTTGCCGGCTCGCGATCAGCTATCCCGAGATCCCGGAAATGCAGGCCCGCGCGATCTTCGAGGCCGCGACCGAGGCCGGCCAGCGCACTGGCGCGCCAGTGGTGCCGGAGGTCATGGTGCCGCTTGTAGGGCTGGCGGACGAATTCAATGACATCAAGGCGCGTATCGACAAGACGGCGGAAGACGTTGCGCTCGAAACCGGGGTGAAGCTTGACTATCAGGTTGGCACCATGATCGAGATCCCGCGCGCGGCGCTGCGCGCTGGCGCGATCGCGCAGACGGCCGAGTTCTTTTCGTTCGGCACCAACGACTTGACGCAAATGACATACGGCCTCAGCCGCGATGATTCCGGCAGCTTCCTCGGCGATTACATGTCGCGCGGGATCATGACGAATGATCCATTTGTGACGTTGGATGTGGACGGCGTCGGTGAGCTGGTGCAGATCGCGAGCGAGCGCGGCCGCGCGGCGCGGCCGGATATCAAGCTGGGCATCTGTGGCGAACACGGCGGAGACCCGGCCTCGATCGCATTTTGCGAATCCATCGGGCTGGATTACGTGTCGTGCTCGCCATACCGGGTGCCAGTCGCGCGGCTGGCAGCGGCGCAAGCGACGCTGCGCAAACGGCATCGCGACACCTGACCGACACGTGCTGCGCGGCGGTGCGCGCCCGCCCGCCAGGGCATCCAGCGATGGTCCGCATGGCCGCGTCATCCACAGGCGCGACAACAGGCGCATGACGCAAGCCCACGAATCAGGCGTGCTTTCCCCACCAAATCAGTGCGACGCACTGAGCATATGGCCGGGGAAAGCTCATTCTCAGATTGGTGCTGATAGCTGTTGCCGTCGGGCTCGTCGCGGGCGCAGTGCTCGCGGTCTTCATCCCGAAGCGCGATGCGCCGCCGCCCCCACACGCATCTGCGCAGCGGCCTGCCGCTTTCGGTCTGGTCCCGCGCGAGGCACCGCGATTTTATAAGGGCGCGACCATCCCGCCAAGCCGTGACCGCATCATCGGGCGGGCTTCCGTGATTGATGCCGACACCATCGAAATTCGTGGACAGTCCATCCGGCTGTTCGGTATCGACGCGCTTGAGGAAGATCAGAGATGCCTTGCGGGAGGCAAGCGTCAGCGCTGTGCGCAACGGGCCGCCAACGCGCTCGCGGTGAAGATCGGCCGTGGCAATGTGGACTGCGAAAAGGTGGACCGCGACTACTATGGCCGGCTCGTCGCGGTCTGTTTTGCTAGGGGCGAGAACCTGAACGCCTGGCTGGTCGCGCAAGGCTGGGCGCTAGCCTATCGCCGGTATTCGTTGCTCTACGTCGAACACGAGGACCAGGCCCGCGCCGCGAATAAGGGCATCTGGGCCACCCGCTTCGTGAAGCCCTGGGATGCGCGGCGCGGCGTGCGTCTGGACCAGCGTGTGGCGCAACGCCAGTGCGCGATCAAGGGAAACATCGGCGCCGACGGTCAGCGCATTTATCATGTGCCCGGCGGCTACTATTACGCACACACGCAGATCAACGAGGCCGAGGGTGAGCGCTGGTTCTGCACCGAGGCGGAAGCGCAGGCCGCGGGATGGCGGCGCGCAATGCGATGACAGGCGTCGCCATGCCTTGGGTGGGCTTGACGCGCGATTTATCCGAAAACCGCCACGCACTTTTCGGATCGCGCTCTTTATGACGCGCGATTTACCCGAAAACCGCTGCCCACTTTTCGGATCGCGATTTATGCCACCTTCCCCTCGAACAGGAAGCCGCCCGACTGGCGCGACCAGAGCGAGGCGTAGATGCCGCCCGCGCGTACCAGTTGATCATGCGTACCCTGCTCCACAATGCGGCCCTGATCCATCACCACCAGCCGGTCGAGCATGGCGATGGTCGACAGACGGTGCGCGATGGCGATGACCGTCTTGCCCTGCATCAGGTTATAGAGTTGCTCCTGAATGGCCGCTTCGGCCTCGCTGTCGAGCGCGGAGGTCGCCTCGTCCAGCACAAGGATCGGCGCGT
>CAYVFK010000334.1:0-2075 GCA_964450925.1 uncultured Hyphomicrobiaceae bacterium
GGCTGGTGGTGATGAGGGTGTGCTCGTCCCGGCCCGCGTCGTAGATGCCGATGGCTGCGCGCGGCTCGATAGCGTTGGCCACCTGGCGATTATTGATCAGGTCAATTTTCGTGATGTGATGCGCGCGGGCGAAGGCTTCGTCGACGGCGGCCTTGTCGCCCAGTTCCCAGTCGAAGCAGAGATTGTCCTCGGCTTCCGCATGCACAGGCTCGCCGCCGCCTTGCAGCGCCTTGCGCATGTCGACAACCGCTGGCAGTTCGGTCAGTTGGAGGTCGATCAGTTCCGCCGCGTCCTTGGCGGCCTGCAGGCTCTCCGCGATCACAGCCGCGATCGGGTCGCCGACATGGCGCACCTTGCCTTCCGCGAGGATAGGGTGTTTGGGCTCCTTCATCGGGCCGTCCTTGCCGGTCACCTGCCAGCCGCAAGGCACGCCGCCGACCTCCTTGAAATCGTCTGCCGTCAGGACCGCAACCACCCCCGGGGCGTTTGCCGCGCGGGATGTGTCGAGCTTATCGATGCGCGCATGGGCAACGCTGGAGCGCAGGAAAGTGCAATAGGTCTGGTTGCGCTCATTTATGTCATCGGTGTATTTGCCAATACCCCGCAGAAATCGCTCGTCTTCGCGCCGCTTCACCGCCGCGCCAATACCATCCGCTGACATCTCTTCTGTCCTCCCTGCCGCTCTTGCTTACGCCGCGGCTTCGCGCGACTGGTTCTGCGCGACGCTTTGAATCGCCTTGACGATGTTGTGGTAGCCGGTGCAGCGGCAAATATTGCCCTTCAGCCAGCCGCGGATTTCGTCCTCGCTGGGGTTCGGATACTTGGCGAGCAAATCGACCGCCGACATCACCATGCCCGGCGTGCAGAAGCCGCATTGCAGCCCGTGCGCGTCGCGGAACGCGGCCTGCATCGGGTGCAAGCTGTCGCCCTGCGCGAGCCCTTCGATGGTGGTGACCTGCGCGCCGTCGGCTTGCGCGGCGAGCAGCGTGCAGGCCTTCACGGAATCGCCGTTGACGTGAACTACGCATGCGCCGCACTGGCTCGTGTCGCAGCCGACATGCGTTCCGGTCAGTCCGAGGTTCTGGCGGATGAAATCCACCAGAAGTGTGTGGCCGGGAACGTCCGCGGAGACACTCTTCCCGTTCACCGTCATGGTGACAAGTGGCATTGTTTCCTCCCTTGTGGCGGCTGCGGGCCTGTTGTGGCCCGTCTATTTCATGCCGAACACGTTAATCTGTGAGACTAATGCAAATCAGCTGTTCAGCCAACCGGCAAAAATGGAGTCGCAACCGTTGAGTCAGGTTCCGGACCAGTCCGGCTTGCGCTTCGACAAGAACGCCTCCAACCCCTCGCGGAAGTCCGCGCTCATGTAGCACATGGCGATGAGGTCGCGGTCATCGACATGCGCGGCCGCCGCGCGCAGCCGGCGCAGGCCCTCTTTCGTCGCGCGCAGGGTCAGCGGCGCGTGGCTGGCGAGCGTGGCAGCCAGTTCGGCGGCGCGCGCATCGACATCCTCGGCGATCTCGGAGACCAGCCCGATCGCCTTCGCTTCCTCCGCCTCGATCAGCCGCGCGGTCATCAGGATTTCGCGCACCCGCGCCGCGCCCATCAGCGCGCTCAGCCGCGCCAGGTTCGACACCGACAGGCAGTTGCCCAGCGTCCGCGCGACCGGAAAGCCGTATTTCAGCGCCGGATCGGCGATGCGCAGGTCGCAGACCGCCGCGATGGCCGCGCCGCCGCCGGTGCACGCGCCGTTGATCGCCGCGATGGTGGGCAGCGGGCAGCTTTCGATCGCCGCGAACATCTTCTCCATCCGATCTTCGTAGGCCCAGGCGTCTTCGGCCGTCGAGAAGCCGCGGAACTGGCTCATGTCCGTGCCCGCGCCGAACGCCTTGCCGCCAGCCCCGCGCATGATGAGCACGCGCGCCGCGCCGCCCGGCTCCGCCGTCGCGCAGATCTCGCGCAGCCGCTCATACATCGCGAAGGTGAAGGCGTTGCGCGCTTCGGGCCGGTTGAAGGTGATCCAGCCGACGCCGTCGCACACCTGGTAGAGCAGGTTGTCCGTCTCGCTCATG
>CAYVFK010000335.1:0-2065 GCA_964450925.1 uncultured Hyphomicrobiaceae bacterium
GCGAGATCGTCGAAGTGATCGTTGAGCAGGAGGGCCAGCCGGCGGTGTTCGAACGCCTCGACGCAAGTTCGCTTACAGCGGCGTTGGACGCGCTCTCTCTCGACGGGGTCGAGATCGCCCGTCAGACACGCTCGCTGGACACGGCGATCGCGTGGTCGAAACTGGCGGGCGAGCGGATCGGCGATGTGTTGCGCTTCAACGTCTACAGCCGCATCCGGCCGGAACAGATCTCCCGGAACGAGCTGAGCCGCCTTCTTTCGGTGGACGACAGCACCGCCGTTTACCGGCTCGCCGCGCTGCCCAGCCTGGCGCGCGAACGGCTGTTGGCGCTGCCTCCGGCACAGGTGCGCGGCCTGGCGACGCGGCTGGGCGAAGCGGAGCTGGCCGCGCTGGCGCGCTATGAGGCCGAGCTTCCGCCGAACGCCGCGCGCGCATTGCTGGAAACGGTGTCGCGAAACCCGGCGCGGATGGAGAACCTTGCCCAGCCAGGCCTGCAAGAGGCCGTGCTCGCGAGCGCTGACGAAGCGGCGGCGATCGATATGCTGCTCAACCCCGGTGGCACGTTCAGCCTGTTCGGCATGGTCGATAATTTCGGCAAGGTGCGTGCGGGACAAGTCGAGCCGCGTGTGTTCGTCGAGGCGTACACTTGGACGCTGGCCGCGGCCGCGCTTTTGCTGCTGATTTTCATCATCCTTGTCGCGAGGTTGATCCGCGGGCGCCGCACCACGATCATCATCAAGGATGAGCATGGCCGCGAAATCGGGCGCGCAAAACAATGACGCTATACACGGTCGACAGGCTCTCAGGGCGCGAAGTCCGCGAAGGCGGGCTGGTCACGGCTTACGCTGTGACGGCGGCCAACATCATCAAGGACGTGCGCGAAAAGATCACCAACACGTTCGGTGGGCGCATGACCCGCTACGAAGAACTGGTGGAGGCGACCGTGGAGCGCGCGCTGGAGCGCTTGGAGGAAAAGGCGCGCGAACAGGGCTACGACGGGTGTGTAGCGGTACGTATCGTCCATCCCAACCTCGTTGAGGGCGGCGTCGAGGTGGTGGTCTACGGCACCGGCTTCCATTTTGTGGGTGGCGGCCCAGGCGAGTAAGTGCACACGACATCATGCAAGTGCGGCAAGCCACTCGCGGGTGCGCGCCTCGGGGTCGGGGTGTGTGATCAAATCTGTCACCACGGCGATGCTGTCCGCGCCGGCCGCAAGGACGCCGGGCGCGCGTTCGACCGTGATCCCACCGATCGCCACCAGCGGACATGAGATCACGGCTTTCCACGCGCCGATACGCTTCAGCCCCTGCGGGGCCCATTTCATTTTCTTGAGCTTGGTCTCATGGATGGGGCCGAGCGCCACATAGTCCGGCGCGACCGCGAGCGCCTTGGCCAACTCCTCACGATCATGGGTTGAGACACCCAGACGGATGCCCGCCGCGCGGATGGCCTGCACGTCGGCCGCCGCCAGATCTTCTTGGCCGAGATGCACGAAATCTGCACCAAGCTCGATCGCCGCGCGCCAGTAATCATTCACGACAAGCTGCGCGTCGTGCCGCGCGCACAACGCCATCGCCTGGGTGATCTGGCGGCGCACTTCATCCTCCGGCGCGTCCTTCAGTCGAAGCTGCACGAAGCGCACGCCAAGCGGCACCAGACGCTCCAGCCAATCGATGTCCGGCAAGACGGGATAGAAGCGCTCAATCATCTTGCGGCTCGAAAAACGGGGTCCCCGCCACCGGCGTCGAGGGACTGGCCATCTCGCGCGGCGGCATGATCCCAGCCTGGTAGCCGAGCCGTCCAGCCTCAACCGCGCGGGCGAAGCCAGCGGCCATCCGCGCGGGGTCGCCCGCCTTGGCGATCGCTGTGTTCAAAAGCACCGCATCATAGCCCAGTTCCATCGCCTGTGCAGCATGCGACGGCGCGCCCAGCCCCGCATCAACGATCAGCGGCACGCCGGGGAAATAATTGCGCAGCATTTGCAGGCCGAAGACATTGTTCAGCCCCTGGCCGGAGCCGATCGGCGCGCCCCACGGCATCAGCACGTCGCAGCCGGCCTCGATCA
>CAYVFK010000336.1:0-2056 GCA_964450925.1 uncultured Hyphomicrobiaceae bacterium
TAGACGGTGATCGCCAGCTTGTCCTCGTTCGCCTGCCACAGCCACTGCAGCATCAGTTCGGCCTGCGCGCGCGTGTTGACGAAGATGATCGAGGTGCCGGCCGCGCGGATCGCCGCATAGATCTCCGGGATCGCGTAGCGCGCCATGAAGCCGCCATAGGGCAGGGGCGTTTCGGTGCGCAGCATCTCGATTTGCGGGCGCGGCGCGGCCTCGGCAATGTGGACGTGCGCGGGATCGCCGCTGCTGCCGAGCCATGCGGCCAGCCCGTCCGGGTCGGCGACGGTTGCTGACAGGCCGAAGCGCACATGATCCGGCGCAAGCTGGCGCAGCCGGGCCAGCGCGAGCGCGGTGAAGTCGCCGCGCTTGGTCGCCGCAAAGCTATGGGTCTCGTCAACGACAATCGCCCGCAGTCCGCTGAAAATCTGCGGCGCTTCGACATAAGACAGCATCAGCATCAGCGATTCCGGCGTGCTCAGCAGAATGTCCGGCGGCGTGCGGCGCTGGCGCTGGCGTTTCGCGCCCGGCGTGTCCCCGGTGCGGCTTTCCGCGCGCACGCCCAGGCCCATCTCCTCAATCGGCCGGGTGAGGTTGCGCGCAATGTCGTTTGTGAGCGCCTTCAGCGGCGATATATAAAGGGTGTGGAGGCGGCCCTCGCCGTTTTCGTGGATGTCGATGAGTGAGGGCAGCAGCCCGGCGAGCGTCTTGCCGCCACCCGTTGGTGCGATCAGCAGTGTCGAGCGTCGTTCGTGGAACGCGCGGAGCAGCGCGCGCTGATGGTCATGCAGACGCCAGCCGCGCGCGGTGAACCAGTCGCAGACGTAATCGGGTATATCGGGCAGGCCTGTCATCGATTTTGAACCTAGCCGAAAGCCGCGCGTGCACGCCAAGAACAAAACCCGCAAGACCAGCAAATCCCCGCATGACTGGATGGAGGTTCGCCCGGAAGGGCTGTTCTGCAAGCCCGGCGGGTTCTACATCGACCCTATCCGCCCGGTTCGCCATGCGCTCATCACCCACGGCCATGCCGATCACGCGCGGGCTGGGCACGAATGCGTGATGGCGACGCCGGAGACGCTGGCGATCATGGGCGCGCGCAACGGACCGGATTTCGCCGAACATAAGGCGCTAATGCCTTACGGTGAGATTACGGGGACCGGCGGGGTCGGGATCAGCTTTCATCCGGCCGGGCATATCCTGGGCAGCGCGCAGATCCTGCTGGAATATTCCGGCGCGCGACTGGTCATCTCGGGCGATTACAAGCGCGAGGCCGACCCGACCTGTGCGCCGTTCGAGTTGGTGCCGTGCGATGTGTTCGTGACCGAGGCGACCTTCGGCCTGCCGGTGTTCCGCACCCCACCGGTGGGAGCTGAGATCGACAAGCTTCTGACATCGCTGCGGCTGTTCCCGGAGCGCTGCCACGCGGTGGGCGTTTATGCGCTCGGCAAATGCCAGCGGCTGATCCGGGCGTTGCGCGATCACGGCTATGACCGGCCGATCTATCTGCACGGCGCGTTGCCCAGGCTGTGCGCGCTTTACGAGGCGCATGGCGTCGCGCTGGGCGAGTTGGTGCGCGTGTCGGAGGTCGATCGCGGCGCGCTGGCCGGCGAGATCGTGCTGTGCCCGCCCGGTTCGCTCGCGGATCGCTGGTCGCGCCGGCTGCCCAACGTGCTGCCGGTGATGGCGTCGGGCTGGATGCAGGTGCGCGCGCGGGCCAAGCAGCGCCGGGTGGAGTTGCCGCTGATCATCTCTGATCATGCCGACTGGGCCGACCTGATCCGCACGATCCGGGAGACCGGCGCGCGCGAGGTCTGGGTGACGCATGGCCGCGAGGACGCGCTGGTGCACCAGGCGAAGACGATGGGGCTGAATGCGCGCGCGCTGTCGCTGATCGGCTATGAGGAGGACACCGCAGACTGAAGCGCGTCTCGGAAAGTGGGAACCGGTTTTCGGACAAAACGCGCGAAACGGAATGAACCGATGCACGAATTTTCGGCGCTGCTTGAGCGGCTCTATTTCACCTACGCCAACACCGATAAGGCGGCGATCCTGCGCGACT
>CAYVFK010000337.1:0-2051 GCA_964450925.1 uncultured Hyphomicrobiaceae bacterium
GTGGAGCGGAACGTGATGTTCCTGATCCTCACGCTGATCGTGCTGGTCGCTGCGCTGAACATCATCTCCGGCCTGATCATGCTGGTGAAGGACAAGAGCAGCAGCATCGCGATCCTGCGCACCATGGGCGCGACGCGCGGGGCGATCATGCGGGTGTTCTTTATCACTGGTGCGAGCATCGGTGTCGTGGGCACGCTGGCCGGCCTGGCGCTCGGGGTGGTGGTGTGCCTGAACATTGAAACCATTCGCGAATTCATCGCCTATGCGACCAACACCGACCTGTTTTCGCCGGATGTCTATTTCCTGTCGCGTTTGCCGGCCGATATGGACCTTGGCGAGGTTGCCACGGTGGTGATCATGGCGCTGAGCCTGTCGGTTCTGGCGACACTTTACCCTTCATGGCGGGCGGCGCGGCTGGATCCGGTCGAGGCCCTGCGATATGAGTGAGACAGCGTGGACCAACGTGTGACCCGACCCGCCCTGAGCGCGAGCGGCCTGCATCGCAAATTCATGCAAGGCCCGCGCGAGATCAATGTGCTGCGCGGCGCTGAACTGGAGATTTGGCCCGGCCAGACCGTGGCGCTCGTCGGCCCCTCGGGCGCGGGCAAATCGACGCTTTTGCACATTCTCGGGCTGCTGGAGCGCCCGGATAGCGGCTCTGTCGTGATCGGAGGGCAGGAGTGTTCGGACCTCGATGATGGGGCGCGGACGCGCGTGCGCCGGACCGAAGTTGGCTTTGTCTATCAGTTCCATCATCTGCTGGTCGAGTTCTCCGCTCTGGAAAATGTGGTGATGCCCCAGCGCATCGCCGGGCTGGACCGCAAGGAGGCAGAGCGCAGGGCGCATGACCTGCTGAAGATTTTCGGACTGGCGGAGCGCGCCGAGCACCGTCCGGCGGAGTTGTCCGGCGGCGAACAGCAGCGCGTGGCGATCGCCCGCGCGGTGGCGAACGCGCCCAAACTGTTGCTCGCTGACGAGCCGACCGGCAACCTCGACCCGCCCACGGCCGAGCGCGTGTTCCAGCAGCTTCTGGCGTTTGTCCGCAAGGCCGGCCTGGCCGCCGTCATCGCCACGCACAATCTGGAACTCGCCCGGCGCATGGACCGGGTGGTGCGGCTTGAAGACGGTCTGCTTTTGGAGCATGATCCAGCCCACGCGCGCGCCTCAGCAGGCGGCGTCTGAGACATCCGCCCGGGAGCCAATAGCAACATGTTTCGCATTCGCACACCCTGGATTGGCCGGCGCGCGGCGCTTTCGGGCCTCGCCGCCGTGTTCGGCGTTGCCGCTTCCCGGCCGCTCGGCTCAGCCCACGCCTCGCTTGACGCCAAACTGCCCCCGACGCCGGGCCAGAGCGAGGGCCCGTTCTACCCGCCGAACTGGCTCGCGGACATCGATAACGACCTGGTGTTGGTGAAAGGCGAAAGCGCCGAGGCGCTGGGCACCGTTCTCCACCTGCGCGGTCGCGTGATGGATCGCGCGGGCCAGCCCGTCGCGGGCGCGATCGTCGAAATCTGGCAGTGCGACGCCAACGGCGTCTATCACCATCCGTGGGACGAACGTGGACGGCGCACAGCCGATGACGGCTTTCAAGGGCGCGGGCGCGTGGAGACCGACGCTGAAGGCCGCTACGTATTCCGAACCATCATGCCTGCGGGCTATCCCGGGCGCACGCCGCATATCCATTTCAAGATCATGCAGCCTGGCGGGGACACGCTGATCACCCAGATGTATTTCGCGGGTGAGCCGGACAACACGCGCGACTTCATCCTGAACAGCATCGTGGATCCGGCGCAGCGCGAAAGCGTGGTTATATCGCTGGAGGACGCCGGCGCAGTAGAGCCGGGCGCGCTGGCTGGCCAGTTCGACATCGTGCTGGCATAAAAGTAGTTTTGGGGACAGATCCACCGGGGATGAAGCGAATCGCGGCGCATGGCGCTACTCTCATCAAGAAGAGGGGAGCGAGCGAGACGCGATGACCACCGGACCCGGCTTTATCCATCTGCGCGTGCATTCGGCTTATTCGCTGCTGGAAGGCGCGCTGCCGATCAAGA
>CAYVFK010000338.1:0-2046 GCA_964450925.1 uncultured Hyphomicrobiaceae bacterium
CGCGCGTCAGGCGCCGCGGGCTGCGCGCCGCTCTCGTCGAGCCGACCGCGATATTGCAGCTCCAGATCGCTGTTGAAGCCAAAGAAGTCCGGCGTGCAAACCGCACCATAGCCTTGGGCCACGCGCTGGCTTTCATCGTGCAGGTAAGGGAAGGTAAAGCCGTGTTCGGCGGAGAAGCGCTTCATGTTGTCGAATGAGTCTTCGGGATAATTATCGGCGTCATTCGCGCAGATCGCCGCCGCACCGATGCCCAGGTCCTGAAGCGCCTTCACGTCGCGCACCAGCCGGTCGATCACCGCGCGCACGTAGGGGCAGTGATTGCAGATGAACATGATGAGCGTGCCGTTCGCCCCGCGAATATCGGCGAGCGTGTAAAGCCGCATGTCGGTAGCCGGCAGCTCGAAATCTGGCGCTTGCCAGCCGAAGTCGCAGATTGGGGTTTTAGCGGCCATGCGTTCTCTCCTCGTTGTTCCGACAGTCCAAGACTGCAAAGCGTAAGGCGGCTGGCAGAGTGTTTCAACTACAGTATTGACGCGGACGAATCCGGAGCGCATACTTTTATCAAGTAAGGATAGGAGGTCTAAGAAAATGACTCCCCCCAACTGTCGCCGGGCGTGGTAACAGTTGCACTGGTCGTCGGCGCACAAATCCACGCAAAATTGACAATTGAATCCTGAATTGACGGGCGCAGGCATTTGCGTTAATGATTGTTTACTGCAAGTCCTGCCCGTGAAAACTGACCGAAATCAGATGGCTGGTGAGGCGGCGTGCTCGTACCACAGGACGGCGGGTTGCTTTCAAACAGACCCCGTCAGCGGCAAGATCGCGTAGGACTACGACTGACGCCGCCCGGCCAGCAATTCGCACTTTCAGGAGGACCTCGCGGCGCGACCGTCGAGGTCCTTTCCGCTTTCGCCTCTCCGATATCCCCTATCACGCAAGCTTCGCGCGAAATTGAGCCGAAGTGACACCGGCGTCTGCCCCGGTGATGGTATCCAGAAAGTCTGAGCCGGCAAATTGCGCCGCGCCAAAAAAGGGGAGTGTCATGGGAGTCGAAATTGGTTTGATCAGTTACGTGGCAGCTCTGGGGCTGGACCTCCTGAGCAAGCTGTTTGTTTTCACGGTCGGATTGGCCGCGCTCGCCATCGTCGTCGTGTTCATCATCGACATCGCGCAAACGCGGGACGCGGTGCGCCGCAATTATCCGGTCATCGGGCGATTCCGGCATATCTTCTCGACGCTGGGGGAATTCTTCCGCCAGTATTTCTTTGCGCTGGACCGCGAGGAGATGCCGTTCAACCGCGCCCAGCGCGATTGGGTGTACCGCTCGTCAGCAGGCAGCGACAATACTATTGCATTCGGTTCGACTCACAATCTGGCAGAGGTAGGATCACCGATTTTCGTCAACTGTCCGTTTCCAACGCTGGAGAAGGATGGCACAGATACGCCGAGGCTGATCGTAGGTGAACACACGCCCAACCCTTACGCGTTCACTTCGCTTATTAACATTTCCGGCATGAGTTATGGGGCGATTTCCGATCCGGCCGTGCGCGCGCTGTCCAAGGGCGCGGGCATGGCAGGGTGTTGGCTCAACACGGGCGAAGGCGGGCTGGCTCCGCAGCACCTGGAAGGCGGCGCCGATATCGTCATGCAGATTGGCACCGCGAAATACGGGGTCCGGACGCTGGATGGCCGGCTCGATGAAGGGAAGCTGAGTGAGATCGGCCAGATCCCTCAGGTCAAGATGATCGAGCTGAAGCTGAGCCAGGGGGCGAAGCCGGGCAAGGGCGGCATCCTCCCTGCGGTCAAGGTGACACCGGAAATCGCGAAGATCCGCGGTATCCCTGAGTTTCAGGACTCCGTTTCGCCGAACCGTCATCCAGAGATCGACAACGTGAAGCAACTGCTAGATGTCGTAGGCCACATTCGCGCGGTGTCGGGCAAGCCTGTCGGGTTCAAGAGCGTCGTTGGCGCGTATGGTTGGCTGGAGCAGATGTGCGAGGAGGTGCAGCGCCGGGGCGTTGAGAGTGCGCCGGACTTCATAAC
>CAYVFK010000339.1:0-2030 GCA_964450925.1 uncultured Hyphomicrobiaceae bacterium
CTTTCCGCGGAAAGGGCCAAGTCGGTTGGCGATTATGTGAAGGAAGGCGATCAGGTCTACGTCAAGCTGCTCGGCTTCGATGATCGCGGCAAGGTGCGATTGTCCATGAAAGTGGTCGATCAGGAGACCGGCAAAGAAATCGCCCGGGAAGATGCGGCAGAGGCGTAAGCTTCGCAAACGACCAACGCATCCGGTGTACAAACGCCGGGTGCTGGGCCTGCGGGCAAGTTGGGGTATGACAACACACCGGATGACCTGGCGCATGAGTCTGCTGGCGAGCCTGCTGGCAGGTCTCATGCTCGTCGCGGCCCAACATGCTGTCGCGCAGGGCGCCGGCGAGAATGCCGGTCAGTCCGACAACAGCCGCCCTTATGACGAGGAGTTGTTCCAGCTTGCGGAGGTGCTGGGCGCGGTTCACTACCTCCGCGCGCTCTGTGGTCCAGACGAAGGTCAGAAATGGCGCGACCAGATGCGCGGCCTTGTCGATGCTGAAGGTGCCTCCCCCCTGCGTCGCGCGCAGCTTGTGCGCAGCTTCAATAAGGGCTATCGCGGCTATGGCCGGACTTACCGCCGCTGCACCGATCTTGCGCGCCGCTCTATCGACCGCCTGATGGCCGAAGGCCGGGTGCTCGCCAGGCGCATTCTCGACACGGCAGGCTGATCCCGCCTCGGCATTCCCTGAATTAATCGTTAATTTGTGAGAACCATGCGTTCTGATTGGCGCGGCGTTATTCTGCCAGCGTTCATATTCGCCACGTTAGCATCCATGGCTGGCTACGCATGGCCGCGGGACAAAACCGACCGCGTGAGCGCGGCGAATTTTCAAGGAGCATGAGCCGTGGATACGCGCTGGTTGCATGATCGGCTGGAAGGCCTCCCGCCGGATTGGGAGGCGGAGGAGACCGAGGCGCTATTGTACATCGCCGAAGCATGGGAAGACGCGATGCGCGAAGGCATCGATCGACATGTTCTCGCCAATGCGGCGCTGTTTGCAGCGTTCTCGGCGCTGGTAGAAACCTACGGGGAAAGCGCTGTGGTCAGCATGGCTGAGGGGCTGAAAGCGCGCGTCGAGCGCGGCGAGTTCACGCTGCACCGGCCCCTGCAATAGACGCCATCACGCCAGCATTAACTGACCAATCAGCAGGACACCAAAACCAACCAGCACGCCGCCGGCGATCTGGTTGATCCGCTGGAGCCGGCCTTCGTCCAGCTTATGCCGCATGGTTGAAATGATATGCGACAGCCCGATCCACCACATCAGGCTGCCGCCCATGACCGCCAGCACCAGCGTGAGCGCCTCCACATAGGAGGTCATCCCGCCCGTGAGAGACCCCAGCCCGCCAAAAATCGCGAACATGCCAAGGATTGCGCCAGGGTTGGTGACGGTCAGGAAAAAGCTCTGAGGGATCACGCTGGCATGTGGCACGATCCGCCAGATCTGATAGCGCATCAGCGGCCGGAACATATCCGGGACTGTCTCGGCAATCCGGCGCAGCTCCGCCCAGCGCGAGCCTTGTGGGGCGCTGCGCGGCGCGGCGAAGTAAAGCCGCATCCCAAACACCAGCAGGATCGCCCCGCCGATGAGCTGGATCGTCGTGCGATAATCGGAGGTGAGATTGGAGATTGCAGTCACGCCGAAGGCGGCGGCAGCCGCCAGCAACCCATCTCCAAGCACCGCGCCGAAACCCGCCGCCACGCCGGCCCAGAAGCCGCGCTCCAGCGTGCGCTGAATGCAAAGAACGTTCACTGGCCCCACCGGAGCGGCAACGATCACGCCGATCACCAGCCCGGTCAGGATCAACTGGGTCTCGGAAACGAGGGTCTGCCCCAGCGTTGCCGTCGCAAAAATCATAGCCAGTCCGGCCCAGAAATCTGTTGGCCCTAATGCATCAAATTCGCGTCTTGCGCTTTGATGTGCCCACAGGGATAACAAAGGCGTCTAACCGCGCAATGACAACGCCGCGCTCCCACGCCATGCCACGCCCAAGAAACATGCCGCGCCTGGATGTGTCTGTTAAAGATGTTCGCGC
>CAYVFK010000340.1:0-2030 GCA_964450925.1 uncultured Hyphomicrobiaceae bacterium
CTTGTCGACAAGGTCGCGCGGGCGACCGATATGGTCCGCGCGGCACGGCCTGATATGGTTGTCGACGGCGATATCCAGCTCGACGCTGCGCTCGTGCCAGAGATCAACGCCAGCAAGGCGCCCGGCTCTCCGCTCGAAGGGCGAGCCAACGTGTTCGTGTTTCCGGGGCTCGAGGCTGGCAATATCGGCTACAAGTTGTCGGAGCGGCTCGGCGGCGCCAAAGCCATTGGCCCGATCCTGCAAGGGCTGGCGCGCCCGGCCAACGACCTCTCGCGCGGGTGTTCGGCCGAGGATGTCTACCGACTCATCGCCGTGACGGTGGTGCAGGCGCAGGCGGCTGACAAGACCGTCTGATCTGGCGGCAGGTCTTCTCAAAATCGACGCCATCCCCCGGCCCAGCGGGCACGCGTGCATGTCCGCGCGCTCAAACCTCTGGTCTTGTCAAATTTTTTACCGCAAGACCGGCATCCACTTTTGCTGAAAATCCTCTCGCCGGAACGCCATTGCGCCTGCGCGAGCGATCATGCAGAATGTACGCCACTGCAAACTATGCGTAAGGAATGCATAATTATGCAGGATTACGGAGAGGCGTTCTGGCTGGCCTTCCGGCTGCTCATCTCGGGCGACCCGGAGTTGCTGGAGATCATCGCGCTGTCGCTGCGCGTCAGCCTGAGCGCGATGGTGATCGCCTGCGTCATCGGCCTGCCTCTGGGCGCGATCGTCGCGATCAGCCGCTTTCCGGGGCGCGGGGCCGTGCTGGTGCTGATGAATACGCTGATGGGTCTGCCGCCCGTCGTCGTCGGCCTGATTGTGTATCTGGGTCTGTCGAATGCCGGACCGTTCGGCTGGCTGCAGCTTCTCTACACGCCTACCGCGATGATCATCGCGCAGACCATCCTCATCACGCCGATCATCGCGGCGCTGTCGCGCCAGGTCATCGAAGACTTGCACAACGAATATGCCGAGCAGTTCCGCTCGCTTGTGGTGCCCCGCTTTACGGCCATGGGCGCGCTGATCTGGGATGCGCGGGTTGCGCTGCTGACTGTCGCCCTCGCTGGTTTCGGGCGCGCGACGGCGGAGGTGGGCGCGGTCATCGTGGTGGGAGGCAACATCAAGCATCTGACCCGCGTCATGACAACAACCATCGCGCTGGAAACCCAGAAAGGTGAGTTGGCGCTCGCGCTCGCGCTGGGGGCGGTTCTGATGCTGATCGCGATCGCTGTAAACGCCGCAGTGATGTCGCTGCGCGGAACCGCTGCCAGGACCGCTTATGCTTGAGGCGCAACGCTTTGAGGCCGATGTCGCGCGGCGCGCGGATGCCGCCCCTCGCGAGGCGCTGTGCAGCACGCGCGACCTCACCTTCGCAGTGGGTGGCAAGCCGCTCGTTGATCACGTCGATCTTGCGCTGGCTGCCCACACCTTCACGGTCATCATGGGCCCGAACGGCGCGGGCAAGAGCCTGCTGGTGCGTTTGCTGCACGGCTTGATCCGGCCGACGGAAGGCGAACTCCTTTGGGACGGCCAGCCGATGAGCGACGAGATCCGCAAGCGCCAGGCGATGGTGTTTCAGCGGCCGGTGCTGCTACGCCGCTCGGTAGCCGCCAACATCGATTTCGTGCTGCGGCTGCGCGGGCGGGCGGACAAGGGCAGGCGTCGTGAAATCCTGGAAATGGTCGGGCTTGCCGACCGGGAACGCCAGCAGGCCCGTTTGCTCTCGGGCGGCGAGCAGCAACGGCTCGCGCTTGGCCGCGCGCTGGCGACTGATCCGCAAGTGCTGTTTCTCGACGAGGCCACAGCGAACCTCGACCCGGCTTCTATGCTGACGATCGAACAGATTGTTGCGAGCGCACACACACGCGGTGTCAAGATCGTGTTCATCACCCACGACATGGGTCAGGCGAGACGGTTGGCCGATGATGTGGTGTTCATGCATCGCGGCGAGCTGGTGGAGCATACCCCGGCGGAAAGGTTCTTCAACGAGCCGGTGTCCCGCGCGGCGCGTGACTTCGTGGCCGGGCGCATCGTGTTGT
>CAYVFK010000341.1:0-2017 GCA_964450925.1 uncultured Hyphomicrobiaceae bacterium
GCCTGCATGCAGGCTTCTACAGTGAGCGCTGATTACACAAATAACATCCGCCGATGTGCCCGTTCGATCCGTCCAATATCGCTTTCAGATATGCCTGCTTTCTGCGCATAGTCACGCCAACCTGCGACGGCCGCCGAGACTTCGGCGAGAATGGTTTTCGCTTTCGTTTTCTTGACGCCACCGACACTTGCGCAGGCGATGAGATCATCCAGCTCAAAGCCGTCTCGTTTGCCGTGGAGGCTCATCTGGTGCTGGCTCGTCCAGGGGCCTGACGGATTGTAGGAATAGGCGACGTCGAAGGCGGGCGAGAGACGCCATCGGCCCTGGCGATTCATCAGAAACGCGATGTTCTTGACGTGGTCGTCATGGTTGCGGGCAAGCACATTGAAGAAAGTGCGCCGGATCTGCTGTTCCATGTCTGTCATGGACAGACCGAGTCGCCGCATCGCTTGCAGCGCCTGCTCGTATGAGTAGGCCCCGGCGGCGTTGAAGTCGAAATGCATCAGCGCACCGAGTGACTGCATGTGCAGCTTGCCGCCGCGTGGCGTGCGGTCGAAGCGCTTGGTCATAAAGTGCGCGCGTCCACCTTCTTCATGCAGACGGCAGTCCTGCATGGTGATCCCGGCGGCGCGGGCCATGAGATGGTAGGCGTATTCGATGCGGCCGAAACCTTGCGGGTCCGCAAGTTCCCTGTCGCGGTTGCCATCCACACCGTCGAATTTCATCAGCCACTGGGAAAACCCCTGTGCGGCAGGCGCTTGCCCGGAACGAAACTCTCCGCTGGTCTCGTTCCAGGCGACCACGGCTTTCGCTCGCGCGCCACCTGCCGAGGTGCCGACACGCAGCATGTCCTCAATGGCGCGGGCGTCGTCTTCGCCGGTGAGTTTGCCTTCGAGTGCGATGCGGTCATCCAGCACGCGATTGGCCAGCGCGACCAGCGCCTCGATGTCGACCTTGCGCGATGCTCCGGGCGCCGCGTTCATCAGGGGGCGAAATTCCAGCGCACCCATGCCGCGCGTACCGGTGTAACAGAGCCGTTCCACCGGTGTGAAACTGCCGGGCTCGCGCCCGCGTGAGGACAACCAGGCGTTGATCAGCGCGTTGCCGAATTTATCGGGCAGACTGTCGGCAAGCATGCCGGGTAAACCATGGAAGGTCTCCCGAGACAGCGACGGAAACTCATAAGGCGTGTCGCTGAGCGGCATCATCATCGGCGCGAGTTCTATGCCAGACCCCGCGAATTCAGGAGTGTACTGAAACACTCCGAGCGCCCGGTCCGGCAACCAGGTCACCGCGCCGATATCACTGCCCCAGAGCATGACGCGCGCGGTGTCACTCATACTCCGTCATCGCTGGCATGGTCTTCTTCGTCATCGGCCCACGTCCATGCCGACGTCTGAACTCGTCTGCCGCTGGCGCGCTGGCGTTCGCCGTCGAGTGACACGCGGTCGACGGGTCGTACCGCCGGATCGGGGAGCAACGCTGCGAGATGGTCACTGAGGCGAAGCGCCAGCATAACCCTGATAAAGGAATCGAGGGACACGGGTTTGCCGTCGGCAAGCCGCGTCAGCGTGCTGCGTGAAACGCCCGCCTCCCTGGCGAGGTCTGCCTGCGAGATGTTGCGGCTCAGCCGGATCTCATCAAGGCGTTTGCCGAGCGCCTCGATGATGGTCTCGCTGGAAGCTGTATGAAAGTCTATATGGTGCTTCATTATTGCTGCATAATACCTTATTTATGCCGTTAATGCTTTATTTATGAGGCATTATGTCACAAAACAAGGATGCATGCGCTAAAGCGTCAAATGTCATGCATATACTATCAATATAGCGCTTAATGCATCAGAAAAGCGACACCTAAGGAACCTCTGATCAATTAGGCGCGGAGGGCGTTTTTGCCCGCATTATTCATGACACTGGCTTTGAGCTCTGCAGGGTGTGCTTTGCTTATCCGGGCTGCGTTCTGGTCATTGGGATTCGCCTGCGAGCATGCTCCTACTGTGAGCGTTGTTTATGCTTGT
>CAYVFK010000342.1:0-2017 GCA_964450925.1 uncultured Hyphomicrobiaceae bacterium
CGCACGAGGCGCGGCTGCCGCTGTATCAGGTCCACGCCGTGACCGAAGGCACCGATGCGCAGGCCGAGGTGAGCGTGCGGCTGGAGGAGATTGGGCTGACGGTGACGGGCCGCGGCGCGGACAGCGACACGATGGTCGCATCGGCGCGGGCTTACGTGTCGGCGCTCAACAAGCTGATCGCCAAGCGCGAGCGCGTCGCGCCGGAGAGCCGCGCGGCGTCATGAACGCCGTGTTATCCCGGGGGGCCGGCTGCGGTTGTCGTCCCGTGCGCGGCGCAGCATTAGATGACGCGACGCAGACACGGGACCGGGTAGCTGCAAGAAGAAACCAACTTGATCCCGGGTCAGCAGCGCTTCACTGACGTGCTGCGCTGCGCCCGGGATGACATTTCGAGGGGCGCGGCGCAGTGGGATGCGCACTCACCCCATATGCGCCGCGCCAAGCTCACCGAACAGCCCGCGCACATCGACCGTCTCGCGCGCGCCGATATCGTCGAAATGCGCAGTGAGCCACGTGTCTGCGCTTTCCCGGCCGAGATCGAACAGGTGCTCTAGAAACTCCCACTGCGGGTTGAGCCGGCTCGACTGCCCCAGATCGGTAACCTCTTTCGGCGCTTCGATGATGTGAACGCGCATCCGCCTGAAACCGTCCTCGCTCATCTTGCCTTCGTTCAGCAGCCGGTTGATGAAATCCACCGAGCGCAGTTCTTTCAGCAGGCTTGAGTTGAAGGTGATTTCGCGCAGCCGCTCCATAATGCCTTGCGCGGTTTTCGGCGTGCCAGGCCGCTCGACCGGGTTGATCTGCACGATGATGATGTCGTTCGACTCAACGTCAGGCCTGTAAAACGGGAATAGCGACGGGTTGCCCATATAGCCGCCGTCCCAATAGGGCTTGCCATCTACTTCGACCGCCTGGAAAAGAAACGGCAGGGCGGCCGATGCCATCACCATGTCGCAGCGCAATTCGTGCCGGTTGAAGACCTTGACGCGGCCGTTTTCGACATCGGTCGCGGAAATGAACAGCTTGATGTCTTCGCAGCTGCGCACAAGCTCGAAGTCGATCACCGAGTTGAGCAGATCCGCAAGCGGGTTCAGGTTGAGCGGATTGAACATGTAGGGCGAGACCGTGCTCTGGAACATCTGCATGAACATCAGGGCTGGCGAACGCGAGACGCTCCAGTTGCCCAGAAACATGTCGATCGGCGAGCGTTGCAGGGGGTTGAGCGGCGCGTTCTCCGATACTGCGCGCCAGAACATGCGCAGCCGCTCGCGCGCACCGTCATAGCCGCCGCGCATGTAGCCGTCCGCCAGCACCACGCCGTTCATCGCGCCGGCGCTGGTGCCGCTGATCGCGTCGAGGCTAAGCCGGCCGTCTTCGAGGAACCGGTCGAGCACGCCCCAGGTGAATGCGCCATGCGCGCCACCGCCTTGCAGCGCGAGGTTAACGGGCTTGGCAGCCGCGCCGTCAATGCTCATTTCGCTGTCCAGCCGCCGTCCATCGGCAGCGCCGCGCCGTTGATCTGCGCCGCGTGATCGCCACACAGGAACACCGTCAGCGCGCCGATCTGCTCAACCGTGACGAACTCCTTGGTCGGTTGCGCTTCCAGGATGACGTTGCGCTTGACCTCCTCCTCGCTGATGCCGCGCGCTTTCGCCGTGTCGGGGATCTGCGCCTCCACCAGCGGGGTCAGCACGTAGCCCGGGCAGATCGCATTGACGGTCACGCCGGCTTCAGCGCCCTCCAGCGCCAGCGTCTTGGTCAGCCCGAGCATGCCGTGCTTGGCGGAGACATAAGCTGATTTGTAGGGCGAGGCGGCGAGCCCATGCGCGGAGGCCAGGTTGATGATCCGGCCCCAGCCGCGCTGCTTCATCTCGCCGAACACGAGCCGCGAGGTATGAAACGCGCTCGACAGGATGATGGCGATGATCGCATCCCACTTCTCGACCGGGAATTCCTCAACTGGCGCGACATGCTGGATGCCGGCGTTATTGACCATGATGTCGATCTGGCCGAACTC
>CAYVFK010000343.1:0-2017 GCA_964450925.1 uncultured Hyphomicrobiaceae bacterium
CGCAGCACGATGCATGTGTCCATGTCGCCATCGGCGGTGAAGTAGCCAACGCAACCGGCATAGATGCCGCGCTTGTCCGGCTCAAGCTCATCGATGATCTGCATCGCGCGGACCTTGGGCGCGCCCGATACCGTCCCCGCCGGGAAGCCGGCCATCAGCGCGTCAATCCGGTCATTATCGCCCGCGAGCGCGCCTGTCACGTTGGAGACGATGTGCATGACCTGGCTATAATATTCGAGGAAAAAGCTATCAGTGACACGAACGGTTCCTGGCACGGCGACGCGGCCAACATCGTTGCGCCCAAGATCGAGCAGCATGAGGTGCTCGGCGCGCTCTTTTTCATCGCTGAGCAAGTCTTCGGCCAGGCGTTGGTCCGCCGCGAGCGTCTCACCGCGCGGCCGGGTGCCGGCGATCGGACGGATGGTGACTTCGCCATGGCGCAGGCGCACCAAGATCTCGGGGCTTGAGCCCACGACAGCGAAGTCGTTGAAGTTGAGGTAGTAGAGATAGGGCGAGGGGTTGACGCGGCGCAGCGCCCGGTATAGCGCCAGGGGCGGCAGCGTGAACGGCGTCTCGAAGCGTTGGCTCAGCACCACCTGGAATATATCCCCAGCAGCAATGTAGTCCTTCGCGCGCCGGACCATTTCACGATACTGCGCCGGCGTCACATTTGACGTTTCGAGTGGCATCGCGGCGATGTCCTCGCCGGGGCTGGGTGCGTGGGGCAGGGGACGGTCCAGGGTGTCAATCGCGCGCCCGAGCCTGTCACACGCTCGGGCATAGGCGGTTTTAGCGGCAAGGCGCTTGTCCGGGCGCACCGGCGTGACGATGGTCATTTCATCTTTGACGTTATCGAAAATCGCAATCAGCGTCGGGCGCAGCAGCGTCGCGTCGGGCGCGCCAACCGGGTCCGAGCGGTCGTCGGGCAGGTCTTCGATCAGGCGCACCGTGTCATAGCCCATATAGCCGAAAACGCCGGCAGCCATCGGCGGCAGGGTTTCGGGCAGCTCGATGCGCGAGGCCTCAAGGAAGCTGCGCAGCGCCTTGAGCGTACCGCCAGTGCACGGCTTGAAAGCGTCCGGATCTTGCTGAGCGCGCGCGTTCAACTCGGCCTTGTTGCCGTTGGTGCGCCAGATCGCATCGGGCGCCATGCCGATTATGGAATAGCGCCCCCGCGCCGCGCCGCCCTCGACGGATTCAAGCAAGAACGTGTTTGGATCGTCGCCGCACAGCTTGAGCATGGCCGATACAGGCGTTTCGAGGTCGGCGACCAGCCGCGTCCACACGACCTGCGGTTTGCGGGCGTTGTATGTGGCCTCAAAGGCGGCGAAATCCGGCTCGAAGTTCATGGCTGGAAATTCATGATGCAAGGTCCATGGCGCAATGTGATGGCGCAAGGTTCACGGTAAGGGGCCGTGGCCCGAGACCATGAAGCGGCTATCGGGCAGGCAATCGCGGCGCTCGGAGTTGTTACAGCCCGAGCGTCTGGTTCAGCACCTCGCGATTGACCGAGGTATCGAAACGATCGCGCAGCCCCGAGATATACTGTTCGGCGAGATCGTTTTCCAAGCTGTTCGTGAGAACGCCGCGCAATTGCTCGGCCACCTCGCCAGTGGGCGCGGCTGGTGCGTTGATCTCGACGACTTTCAATACGGATTGAGCCGGCCGGTTTGGCGCGGATGCGGTGGCGACACCATTGAGCGGCAGGGTGAACGTGCGGCCCAGCGCGGCGGAGCTCAGATCGCTGACGCGCGCGTCGCGTCTGATCGGATCGCTGGTGGCCAGCTGTGCTCCCGCTTCTTGCGCCAACGCCTCCATCGGTTTGCCTGCGCGGGCCTGTTGTGCGAGGTCTTCAGCCTTGGCCACAATCGCCTGGCGGAGTTGATCTGCGCGCCAAGCCGCTTCAACCGCGTCCGTTACCCCAGCGAAGGGCCGTTCGTTTGCCGGATTGATAGCCAGAACCTCGTACCAAAGGACGCCTCCGCCGGGCTTCTCGATCAGATCCTCGTCAATGCCC
>CAYVFK010000344.1:0-2002 GCA_964450925.1 uncultured Hyphomicrobiaceae bacterium
GCATCTTCGAGGGCGCGGCGGAAATTCAGGCGCAGGTGATCGCGCGGCGGCTGCTTGAGAGCGAGGGCGCGTGAGGCGCGCAGCGTTCGACGGACCAACGACCGCCGGGACAGCCGATGACGCCGCTCGTCCTGTTTGATCATGGGCCAGGCGGGTGCCCAGAGCTGTTCCGCGCACCTTCGCGCATTATCGAGGCTCATGCCCCCGAAGAGGTCGCGCCGGCATTCGCGGCAATAGAGCAAGCGCGCTTGAACGGCCATTGGCTCGCGGGCTTTGCCGGCTATGAACTGGGCTATATGCTGGAGCCGGGGTTGCGCGACCTGCTCCCGCCCAGCCGACGTGCGCCCCTCTTGCGCTTCGGCGTTTTCGATGCGCCGGAAGCTGCCACGCTGCTCGATGACAAAATGGCGCGTGAGGAGCGCGAGGCCGCACTGCTGGACCCTGTCCGCGACTGGTCGCACGCTGATTACGCCGATGCCTTCGATGTCATCCGCGCCGGGATCGCCGCAGGCGATTATTACCAGGTCAACCTGACGATGCGCCTGCGTTTGCGGCTTGAGGGCACGGCACTGGGGCTATACGGCGCACTGCGCCGGGGCAACCCGGTCGCGCATGGCGCATATGTGAACCTCGGTGTGCCGGTCCTGCTTTCGCGCTCTCCCGAGCTGTTCCTGGAGGTCACCCGCGACGGGCTGATCAGGACCGTGCCGATGAAGGGAACCGCGCCGCGCGGGGCTACGGCTGCGGAAGATGAAGCGCTGCGCGAACGCCTGCACACCGACCCGAAAAACCGCGCCGAGAACCTGATGATTGTCGATCTGCTGCGCAACGACCTCTCGCGCGTCGCCCAGCCCGGGACCGTCCACGTGCCGAAGCTGTTCGCGGTCGAGAGCTATCAGACCGTCCATCAGATGGTGTCCTGTGTCGCGGCGCGGCTGCGGCCTGAGGCTGATATCCGCGCGGTTTTCGCCAGCCTGTTTCCTTGCGGTTCGGTCACCGGCGCACCGAAAATCGCGGCGATGCGCGCCATTCGTGATGTGGAGATCGGCCCGCGCGAAGCCTATTGCGGCGCGATCGGCTGGCTCGCGCCCGACGGACGCGCCCGCTTCAATGTCGCGATCAGAACGCTGATCCACTATGGCGATGACGATGTCGTGCTGAATGTCGGCGGCGGCGTGGTCGCGGACAGCACGGCGGACAGCGAGTACGAGGAAGCGCTATGGAAGACGCGGTTCGCGATCGGCCTCCCGCAGACCTGAAGGTCATCGAGACGATGCGCTGGGACCGCGCGCAGGGCTTTCACCGGCTGGCGCGCCATCTGTCGCGATGCGCGGCGACCTGCGAGCAGTTCGGCATCGCATTCGATGCTAAGGCCGTGCGCGCCGCCCTCGACCGCGCCGCAACTGGCGGGCACATGCGCGTGCGCCTGACCATCAGCCTGAGCGGGCATATCGAGGTCAGCGCGACCGAAATTGCCAGCGTGCCAGGCCCTGCCCCTTGGCGCATTGCGCTGTCGGAGCACCGGCTGTGTGCAGACGACCCTTGGCTGCGCGTCAAGACCACCCAGCGCGAACTCTATGACCGCACGCGTCGCGACCTGCCAGCCCATCTGGATGAAATCATCTTTGCGAACGAGCGCGGAGAGATTTGCGAAGGCACGATCACCAACCTGTTCTTCGATTTCGGCGACGGATTGATCACGCCGCCGGTCACTTGCGGCGCGCTGCCTGGTGTCCTGCGCGCTGAGCTGCTGGAAAGTGGCAAATGCCGCGAGGGTGTGGTGCGGTTTGCACAGCTTGATCAGGCCGAAACGATCTGGGCGGGAAACTCGGTGCGCGGGCTGATCCGGTGCGAGCTGGTGCGCTCAACCGCCGCGCCGATGATGCCCGCCTCGTCACAGTGATCATAAATCTCGCCCTTGTGACTGCCGGGGATGCACATGAGCAGCCCCTGCTCCGGCCCGCAGTCGTTCAGGTAAATTCCGCAAGTGAGCACCGCGTGG
>CAYVFK010000345.1:0-1995 GCA_964450925.1 uncultured Hyphomicrobiaceae bacterium
AGATGATGATCGCCTGGAAGGTCAGCGGGCTTTCGCACAGACCGGCGATCATGGCCTCGCGGCCGGCTTCGATGCGCTTGGCGATGGCGATCTCGCCCTCGCGGGACAAAAGCTCGACGGAGCCCATTTCACGCAGATACATACGCACGGGATCGTCGGTCCGGTCCGCGGCAGGTTCGGCGGCGCGCTCCGTCTTGGCGGGGGCGGCGCGCTCGTCAGTCAGTTCGCCGCTGGATGTCTCACCCTGCTCCTCGATCTCTTCCGCCTCAACGACATTGATGCCCATGTCCGTAAGCATCGCCATCGTGTCTTCGATTTTTTCTGAGGAAACTTCTTCGGAAGGGAGCACTTCGTTCAGCTCATCGTAGGTGACATAGCCCCGCGCCTTGGCCGCCTTGATCATCTTCTTGACGGCCTGGTCGGACATGTCGAGCAGCGGGCTGTCCTGCCCCTCTGTCTGTCCGGCCTTCTGTTCCTTGTTCTTTGCAGTGCTCGTCGCCATACCCTACTCCAAACGGTGTCCGTTGCGCCGTCGATGTTGCGCGTTACGTGACGATTATTGGATTACCATCAAGCCGCAATTCATGGGACGCCTTTGGAGCGTCACACGTCGCGGCAAGGCTCGGCCGAAAGACTTGGTTGCGCATCAACTGGTTCGGAATTTGCCAATTCCCATTCTCACCGCTTACGGTGTCCATGCTAACCAGCTCTTAAACAATCGCGCCACAATGCACATCGTGCAACTCCAAACCTATGTGCGTTGCAATTTGGATACATCAAGCACGCACGGCCATTGAACACTCAGGCATCCGGCAAGTCGCTGCTGTGGTCGAGGTTCGTCAATTCCTCGCTTAACGCCCGCAGCCGCAGGAAATTATCCTCGGTTTGCTCATTGGCAAAAGCCTGTTCCGCTGCCGCCAACTCTTGTCTTAGCGCGGATGCCCTGCGGTGCAGAAGCGTGATGTGATGCCAGGCCGTTTCGACGTCCGCTCGCGGCGCATCCAGACGGAAATGGACGCCGAACTCGCACATGCTCAGGCTTTCCGTCTCGTTAAGCGCATCGCTTAACCCCATGCTTAGCAAGTGATGACGCACCGAATCGATGTCAAGTTGATTTATCGCAACATGGGAGGCAATCAAGCCGTCCAGCACGCGCCGCGCCGGCTCGCTTTCAAGCTGTAATACGGCCAGATCTTCGGCATGGGCGTCCAGCAGCCAAGGATGGCGTACCAGCGCCTGCACAATGACCGCCTCGCGCACCGGACAACAATTATCTGGCCGCCGGACCAGCGCGCTATTGACCAGCGCCTCGCTTGCGGTTGTGCGTTCTGGCGGCTGACCGCGCGGGGCCTGATGCCAATGCGACTGCGCTTGTCGATACGGCCCCTGCGTCCGGCGAGGGCGCGGCGCGGCACGGAACTTCTGGAACAGCCGATCCCGAAAGGCGCGCGCATAGTAATTCCTCACGGTCGGCTCGCCAATTGTCTGGGTGAGTGTGTGTAGCCGGGCCTCCAGCGCTGCGCGCCGCTCGGGCGTCGACCAGTCGCCTGCAGTCGTTTCTCGGTTCCAGATCACGTCGATCAGTGGCTTCGCCTGATCCAGAACGGAACGCATCGCGCCTGCGCCTTCGCGCCGGATCAGATCATCAGGGTCCAACCCCTCAGGCAGATAGGCAAAGCGCACGCTCTTCCCCGGCCCGAGCAGCGCCAGCGCAGCCTCCGCCGCGCGATAGGCCGCGCGCTGACCCGCCCCATCGCCATCGAAGCACAGCACCGGCTCGTCCGCCATGCGCCAGAGCAGCTTGATCTGCTGTTCGGTCAGGGCCGTGCCGAGCGGGGCGACGGCCTGCGGGAACTCGGCCGCTGCCAGCGCGATCACATCCATGTAGCCTTCCGCGACGATCACCTCGCCGCACTCATGCGCCGCCTGCCGCGCATTCGCTGCGTTGAACAGCATTGCGCCCTTGTGAAACAGCGGCGTCTCTGGCGAGTTCAG
>CAYVFK010000346.1:0-1989 GCA_964450925.1 uncultured Hyphomicrobiaceae bacterium
GCGCCCACGCCCGCCGCGCCAACACACGCAAACGACGGGAGAGACGAAATGGCGCACACACGCACGCCAGCCAAGTTCTATGCCCCTCTGGCCATCGACGCGCCCGCACCGTGGCGCGAAAAACCGGTACAGCTGGAGCGGATGATCCATTTCGTCCCGCCACATGTGGAAAAACTGCGCAGCAAGATAGCCGAGATGATCCCGCAAGTGGACGTGATCCTCGGCAATCTCGAAGACGCGATTCCAGCGAGCGAGAAGGAAGCGGCGCGATACGGCTTCATCGACATGGCGCGCGCGCACGATTTCGGCCAGACCGGCTTGTGGACGCGAATCAACTGTCTGAACAGCCCATGGGCGCTTGACGATATCTGCGAGATCGTGGCCGCGGCGGGCGACAAGCTCGATGTGATCATGCTGCCCAAGGTGGAAGGGCCATGGGACATCCACTATCTCGACCAGCTTCTGGCGCAACTGGAGGTCAAGCACAGCGTCTGGCGCCCGATCATGATCCACGCCATCCTTGAAACCGCCGAGGGCGTTAACAATGTCGAAACTATTGCCGGGGCCAGCCCGCGAATGCATGGCATGAGTCTCGGGCCGGCGGACCTCGCGGCCTCGCGGCGCATGAAAACGACGCGCGTCGGCGGCGGTCATCCCGCCTACGGGGTGACCTCGGATCAAAAAGACGCGGAGCAGCGCCAGTTTTCCCAGCAGGATTTATGGCATTATACGATAGGCAGAATGGTGGACGCTTGCGCGATGCATGACATCAAACCGTTCTACGGACCGTATGGCGACTTCTCCGACGCCGAAGGCTGCGAAACCCAATTCCGCAATGCGTTCATTCAGGGTTGCGTTGGCGCTTGGTCGCTGCATCCAACCCAGATCGGCATCGCAAAGCGTGTTTTCAGCCCCGACCCGGACGAGGTGGCCTTCGCAAAGCGCATCCTTGAGGCCATGCCGGACGGTTCCGGGGCGGTGATGGTTGATGGCAAGATGCAGGATGACGCCACGTGGAAGCAGGCGAAAGTCATGGTCGATCTCGCCAGGCTTGTCGTTGCAAAAGACCCGGAGATGGCGGCAGTTTACGGACTATGACGGCCGCCGAATTTCCGGCAGGAGGACGAAGGATGGAAAAAATCAGAACGGCCAAGTTTCAGTTGGGCCAGGTCGTCCGCCACCGCTTCTATCCGTTTCGCGGTGTTATCTTCGACATCGACCCGGAATTCGACAACGATGAGGAATGGTGGCTGTCGATCCCGGCGGAAATCCGGCCGGAAAAGGACCAGCCCTATTATCACCTGCTCGCGGAAAACGCTGAGACGGAGTATGTCGCTTATGTCTCGGAGCAAAACCTGTTGCCCGATGACAGCGGCGAACCAGTTCGTCATCCGCAGGTGATCGAGTTTTTCGACAATCTGGAGAACGGCGTTTACCGGGTGCGCTATACGCAGGATCATTAAAGCACTTTCAACAAAAGCATGTCTCGGGCCTGACCCGGGATGGGAAGCGGTTTTCGGATAACAATGCGGGTTAAATTAAAGAACGCGTGCGGCTGAAACGGTTAGTACGCGGCATAAGCCTGCAGGCAACCCAATCGGGAGTATCATGAGCGAGGAAACACAAAAGAACGTCTTCGGCGAGCCAGTCAATTCATGCTCGGAAGCGCCGCTCACGGGTTTTTACCGCAACGGCTGCTGTGACACCGGTCCGGACGACCATGGCTCGCACACGATCTGCGCCGTGATGACGGCTGAGTTCCTCGACTTTTCCAAACGCGCCGGCAACGACCTGTCCACGCCAATCCCCGAATACGGGTTTCCCGGATTGAAAGCAGGCGATCGCTGGTGCCTGTGCGCCGCGCGCTGGAAACAGGCGCTTGACGCCGGCGCCGCGCCGCGGGTGGTGCTATCGGCTACCAATGCAGCAGCGCTGGAAATCGTATCGCTCGACGACCTGAAGCGGTATGCGATCGATCTGAGCTGAACC
>CAYVFK010000347.1:0-1970 GCA_964450925.1 uncultured Hyphomicrobiaceae bacterium
AGATCTTCTCGCATCTGGCGAATATCGGCGACACGCGCAGCCTCATCATCCATCCGGCCTCGACGACGCACAGCCAGCTCACGCCCGAGCAACGCGCGCAGGCGGGCGCAGGCGACGATGTGGTGCGGCTGTCTGTCGGGCTGGAATCCATCGACGACATCATCGCCGATCTGGAGCGCGCGCTGACAGCGTCATGAGCCGGGCGTCAGGCCGCGCCGCGCGCGCATCGCAATACGTCAGCGCCTTGCCGCGGCGGGGCGCAAACCCCTTGACTCCACGGAAAATAAGCGGCTTGTGGCGGGCAGCACAGTCGCCAACAAAGATTCGAGCAACGGGCTCATGAAGATCAACGGCAACGAAATCCGCCCCGGCAACGTGATCGAGCACAAAAGCGGTCTCTGGGCTGCGGTGAAGATTCAGCATGTCAAGCCGGGCAAGGGGCCGGCCTATGCGCAGGTCGAGCTGAAAAACCTGATCGACGGCACCAAGCTCAACGAGCGCTTCCGCTCGTCGGAGACGGTGGAGCGCGTGCGCCTTGAACAAAAAGACTTTCAGTACCTTTACGAAGAAGGCGACATGCTCGTCTTCATGGACACCGAAACCTTCGAGCAGCTGGAGTTGCAAAAGGATCTGGTCGGCGAGCGCACGCCGTTTCTGCAAGAAGGCATGCAGGTGACAGTGGAGATGCATGAGGGCCGCCCGATCGGCGTCGCCCTGCCCGATCATGTCACACTCGAAGTGGCCGAGGCCGAGCCGGTGGTGAAAGGCCAGACCGCCTCCTCGTCCTACAAGCCGGCAACGCTGGAGAACGGCGTTCGCGTGATGGTCCCACCTTTCGTCACGACCGGCGAGAAGATCGTGGTCGACACCAATGAACTAAGCTATGTGCGCCGCGCCGACTAGCGCGGTGCAGCACACGTTCTGAGGATGCTGCCGTCTGGTGCTGTACGCGCGCGACCCGGGCCGAGCTGGCCAAAACCGCAAAAGCTGCATTTCAGAGGACCGATGCCTGTATCCGCCCTGATGAACGTGATGATCAGCGCCGCGCGAAAGGCTGGGCGCGGTCTTGCGCGCGATTTTGGCGAGGTGGAGCACCTGCAGGTTTCGAAAAAGGGGCCAGCGAACTTTGTCACCGCCGCGGATGTGCGTGCGGAAAAAGTCCTGTTCGAGGAGTTGTCGCGCGCGCGAGAAGGCTATTGCTTCTTGATGGAGGAACGCGGGCGCGTTGAAGGCCCCGACAAGACGCATACGTGGATCGTCGACCCTCTCGATGGCACGACCAACTTCATGCATTCCATCCCGCTATTCGCCATTTCCATCGCGCTGGAGCGGGACGGCCAACTGGTGGCGGGGCTGGTCTACAACCCGGTGACGGGAGATACCTACACTGCGGAGCGGGGCAAAGGCGCATTCCTCAACGATCGGCGCATCCGCGTTGCGGCGCGCGCGCGCCTGCGCGAGAGTGTTGTTGTCACCGGCATTCCCCATCATGGCAAGGAAGGCCACGACCGATATCTGAGCGAGCTGGCAGCCGTGATGCCACAGGTCGCAGGGATCAGACGCACAGGCTCGGCGGCGACCGACCTGGCCTGGGTTGCCGCGGGCCGATTTGACGGCTACTGGGAGCGCGGCATTCAAGCGTGGGACATGGCCGCGGGCATCGTGCTGGTGCGTGAGGCCGGAGGATATGTGAGCAATGCGGATGGCGCGCAGGACATGTTCACAACGGGAAGCATCGTCGCTGGCAACGAGACCATCCAGCGCGATCTGGTGAAGCTTGTGAGCCGTCACAAAACGCGCGCATAGCGCGCTGCCGTCAAGTTAACATTTTGCTGTGCGGTGAAATCCGTTAAGAAGGCCGCACAGCGCTTCATGCGAAGCGCACAGGCTGCGCAGCACGAATAGGCAGAGCACGGATCATGGCGAAAACGGGGTTTGAGACCACTCTCTCGCGTCCGCAGGTATTTGTC
>CAYVFK010000348.1:0-1937 GCA_964450925.1 uncultured Hyphomicrobiaceae bacterium
CGCGGCCCGCTACCGGCCAGGGATTGGGCCAGTCTTACGATGTGCCGAACTTCAGGAGCTTGATCGCGCCGAAGTCCTGGACCCCTCCGCCAACGCGCTTGGTCGTGTAGAACAGCACGTAGGGCTTGGAAGAAAACGGATCGCGCAGCACGCGGATGCCAATGCGGTCCACCACCAGATAGCCGCGCTGGAAATCGCCGAACGCGATGGCGGTTTCATCCGAGCCAATGCCCGGCATGTCCTCAGTCTCGACAATCGGGAAGCCAAGCAGCATCGGGCGCGCGCCAGCCTCGGTGGCCGGCTGCCAGATATAATTGCCGTCGCCGTCCTTAATCTTGCGCACCTCGGCTTGCGTCGAGCGGTTCATCACCCAGTTGGCATTACCGCGATAGCCTGCGTTCAGGCTGTAGATCAGGTCGAACAGATCATGTTCCGGGTCATCATCAGCGAAGTCGGCGTCCTTGCCTGTGGCGATATAGCCGATCTTTTCCCACTCCCAAGATGCGTCGGCCACCTGATCGTAGTCGAGAAAGCCTTTCGGCTTGTTGGTGCCGTTACCGATGACGAAGGCCGTGTTCTCCTGCGCCGCGAAGGCGATACGCACCTCGTCGGCGATCCACGCCTCGATATCGACGGCGGAGTCGTCCAGCAGCGTCTGCGAGGCCGCAGGCATCGCGTAGAGCTCCATGGTCGGAAAGTCGAGTTCCTCCAGTACCGGCGTGTCGGTTTCGCTGCGCGCGGCGGTTTCGGCGACCCAGCCAGCGGCCGCGCCGGACTTGGCGAATGGCTTTTTATAGCTGGTGCTCGACACCTGCCGGTTGCCCGCGATCGCGCGGATCGGCGAAATTTCGGTGAGCGCGCGCATGATCGTGCTTTCGACCTCGGTCGGCACGGTGAAGCCGCCATCGGAGCCGGTGCCGGCGGAAAGCGCTTTTTGCTCCAGCGCGCGCAAACTCGCCATGTCGCCGGAGCGAACATAGCTGTCGAACGCCGCCTTGTGCTCGCTCGCCGTCGAATGGTTGAGCGCGGCATAGGTCTCGCGCGGTGGACGCGCGGCCTTCAGCGCCAGTTGATCGACAGTGCGCTTGTGCTCATCGATCGCGCGGTTGATCCGCTCCAGCTTGTCGGTCGTGACGACATCAGCGGCCATGCGCTGCTCGATCTGCTCAAGCCGCTCATCGTTGCTCTCTTTGAACGCCTCGAAGGCGCGCATGAATTCATCGAAAGCCTGCGCCATCTCGACGGCGGACACCTGCGGCTCCGCCTTGGTCTCATACTCGGGGGTGTAGTCGCTCATGCTCTCCTCGTTTGGGTGAAGTTGATGGCATTTGTTCTGCGCTGAGGCGCCCGCAGAGCCTGCGTAGCGGCCGCAAGCCGGGTGGTGATATCGGTGGGCGCACGGGCGTGCTTGATCCGGCTGACCTTCGCGCCGGGCAGCATCGGGAAGGTCACGATGGAGATTTCCCACAGGTCAATCTCGTGGAGCCGCCGGGTGCGCAGGCGCGGATCACGGTCAGCGCGCACCGTGCGAAAGCCGATCGACAGCCCGTCGAGTGCGCCTTCACGGAGCAGCGCAGCGATCTCGCGTGCCCGCGCCACGCCGCCAATCAACCGTCCGCGCACATAAAGCCCGCGTTTGTCTTCGCGGATTTCGTCCCACACGCCGATCGGCTGGGCTGGATCGTGCTGGAACAGGAAGCGCACACCATCAGCCCCGCGCCCGCGCAAGCTGCCCGCGAACGCGCCGGGCATGACGACATCGCCGCCATGATCGGGCACGCCGAACAGGCTGGCATACCCCTCGATGCGCCCGTCACTCTCGCTGACGCGCACGGGCGCGCGACCGCGCACGCGCGGTGTGGCCGCGCGTTTCATACTCAGATTTTCCATGAAATTCAGCTCGCCGCTGTAAGCGTGTCGCCGCCTTCGACCGGGCC
>CAYVFK010000349.1:0-1937 GCA_964450925.1 uncultured Hyphomicrobiaceae bacterium
TCGATCAGCTGCGCGATTGTATGCACGCCGTTGCCGATGATGGCTGCGGGCTTGCGGATCGCCGCCGCGATCACCTGCCGGTCAATGACGATGATGCGCAAGTCCTTGCCAGCGATGAACTGCTCCATCAGCACGGTCGCGCACAGCGCGCGCGCGGCGGCAACTGCGGCGACCACATCTTTCTCGCTGGTGAGATCGACGAACACACCGCGCCCTTGTTCGCCCTCGGCTGGCTTCACGACAACACGGCCGTGCCGGCGCAGGAAGTCGAGCGCCTCGTCGTCGCTATCCACCTTGATCTGTTCCGGCACCTTCAATCCGCCGCGGCGCAGCAACCGCTGCGTCAGCGCCTTGTCCATGCACCGGCTCATCGCGACTGCGCTGGTCATGTCGCTCAGAGATTCGCGGCAAGCAATCGAACGGCCGCCGAACGATAAATGGAACAAACCGGCTGCTGCATCCTCGATCTCCACGGCGATTCCGCGGCGGCGGGCCTCGTTGACAATAATCTTGGCATAGATGTTCAGTTGTTCGTCCGGCGCCGGCCCCATGAACAGCCGTTCGTTGATGGGGTTTTTGCGCTTGAGGGAATACACCGGGATCTGCTCAAAACCGAGCTTGCGGTAAAGCTGGATGGCCTCCTCATTGTCGTACATGACCGAGAGATCCATGAAGCTGCGCCCCGCCTTGCGAAAATGACACGCCAGCGCTTCTACCAGCTTGCGGCCGACGCCGGTATGCGGCGCACGAATATCCACGCCCAGCGCCCAGAGGCTGGAGCCGTTGTCGGGGTCGCAAAACGCCACCACGTGGTCGATGCCCATCACGACGCCGAGCACGTGTCCTGTTGCGGGTTCGTCAGCCACCAGCACATGCACGGGGTTATCTGCATCGAGTTCATCGAGGAAGCCGTCATGCAGCGTTACCATACCGTGCGACTGGTAGATCGTGTTGATCGCATCGGCGTCGTCCGGGCGCGCGGCGCGAACGCGAAAGCCGGGCGGGTTTGCCGGTTCGTCGGAGAGGTTCTCCAGATAGAGCCGGAAGGTGTGAGAGGGGTCTAGGAACAGTTCTTGCGGGGCGCTCGACAAGACGACATGCGGGTCCCGGACATAAAACGCCACGTCGCGCTGGCCCTCGGTCTCCTCGCGCAACGATCTGGAGAGTTCGCCAAGGTCGTCAAAGGTCTGGCCGAAGATCAGCCGCCCCCACCCGCAATCGACAATCGTGTCCGGCGTGGTCAGGTGGCCTTGCGCGAGTTTTGGGCGTGCGCCCCAGTGCTTGAGCGAGGCCATTTCGGCGAGGTCCTCGGGACTGACGCGCTTGTCATGGTCCCCCATGCGCCTGCCTTTCGCTTTTTGGATATCGGTTAATCAGTCGCGACATCCTCAAATGCCGTGCTCCTGCAACCACAATTCCAGCAGTGCGACCTGCCAGGTCTTGGAGCCGCCCAGGGCGGTGATATGCTCAGCCGGGGCTTCAAGCAGCTTGTCCAGATAGGCTTGCTGGAACAGCCCACGCTCACGCGCCTTGCGTGAATGCATCACATCGCGGACCATATCATAAACCGGCCCTTCAATGTATTTCAGCGCCGGAACCGGGAAATACCCTTTCGGCCGGTCGATGATCTCGGCAGGCAGCGCGGTGCGCGCAACATCCTTCAGCACGCCCTTGCCGCCGTCTTTCAGCTTCTCGGCTGGCGGGATGCGCGCGGCCAGTTCGACCACCTTGTGATCGAGGAACGGAACGCGCGCTTCCAGTCCCCAGGCCATCGTCATGTTGTCGACACGCTTGACCGGATCGTCTGCCAGCATGACCATGGTGTCGATGCGTAAAGCCCGGTCGACCGGCGTGTCGGCGCCCGGAAGGTCGAAATGGGCGCTTACGAAATCGCGGCTATAGTCATCATCCACCAGGTCGGGGTTGATGAGTTGCAG
>CAYVFK010000350.1:0-1929 GCA_964450925.1 uncultured Hyphomicrobiaceae bacterium
GATCAGCTTCGGCCAGACCGCCGGGTCCTTCTCGCCGGTGTAGATGATCGCGGTCGCGCCGTTGGCCCACGGATCGGTCAGGCCGGTGCCCAGCGTGTAGGTCCAGTTGAAGCCACCCGCGTGCATCACGCGGTCCTCCGCGCCGATGCCATACCAGCCCTGATACATCGGCCGCCGCCCCCAGGCGGCCCGCTGCGCGTGCAGCACGCCTTTCGGCTGCGCGGTCGTGCCGGAGGTGTAGATCAGGAAGGCCGGGTCGTCGGCGCGGGTGTTGGCAAAGTCCGCGCGCGGGCTGTGGCGCAGTGCGGCGATGTCTTCCGGCGCGAATACCCGGACGCCCTCGGGAAGCGGCTCGACCGGCAGCGCAGGGCTGAGCGCGATCGCCGCCGCGCCGCTGTCGGCCAGCAGGAAGCCGGCCTCGCGCGCGCTCAGTTGATCCGATACCGGAACCGGCAAGATCCCCGCCGCAATGCCAGCAAAAAAGGTGAGCGCGTAGGCGCTGGTGTTCTCCAGCCGGATAAGCAGCCGGTCGCGGGGCGCGAGCCCCGCCGTGCGGAAACCGCCCGCCATCCGCAGGATCGCATCCTCCAGCGTGCCGTAGGTCCAGACCTCGGCAGGCGTCCCGCTCGCATCCGCCGCAACGATCAGGGCCGGCTTGTCCGGCGCGCGCGCCGCCGCAGTGAGGCAATACCGCGTCATATTGAACGCCTGCGGGACAGGGGCGCTCGCGCCAAAGCTCATTGCGCCTCGGCCAGGTCCGTCGCCATCCACCATGTGTCGATGTCGACACCGCTGAACGGAGGGGTCTCAGGATGCTGAAGCTCGCGCCAATGCGCCACCCACAACTTCGGCAGGTGGAAAAGCGGGATGACGTAGTGCCCGGACATCAGCACCCTGTCGAGCGCGCGCACCGCAGAAACGAAGTCCTCGCGCGAAGTGGCCGATAGCAGCGCCTCGATCATCGCGTCCACCGCCGCGTTCTGAACCCCGGCGTAATTGAACGTGCCCTCGCGCTCGGCGGCCTTTGCGGCCCAGCGGAAGGTCTGTTCATTTCCTGGTGAGAGCGACGCCCCCCAGCGGTTCTGGATCATGTCGAAATCGTAGGTCTGCTTGCGACGCTGATATTGCGCGGAATCGACGATGCGCACCGACGCGTCTATGCCCGCCCGCTTCAGCGCACGTGTGTAGGTCAGTAGCAGGCGCTCCTGCTCGGGATCGACCGCGAGGATCTCGAAACGCATCGGCTCGCCGGTGTGCCTGTTCGCCAGCTTGCCGCCCCGCGGCTCATAGCCCGCTTGGCCCAGGAGCTTCAGCGCCGCGCGAAGCTGCTTGCGGTTGCGACCTGAGCCGTCGCTCTGCGGCAATGCGTATGTGCCGTTCATGATCGCTGGATCGACGGCATCGGGGAACGGCGCCAGCAACGCGCGCTCGCGTGGGTCGGCCGGGCGGCCATGCGACGAGAGCTCGGAGCGCGCGAAATAGCTTTGGCTGCGCTCGTAAAGCCCGTGAAACAGTTTGGCGTTCATCCACTCGAAATCGAACAAGCTGATGAGCGCGCGGCGCACCCGCGCGTCCGTGAACACCTCGCGGCGCGTATTGAAGACCAGCGCGTTCATGCCCGCCGGCAGTTCCAGGTCGAACTCCTTGCGCAGCACCTTGCCTTCGCGCACAGCCGGAAAGTTGTATTCGCGCGCCCACTCGCTGGGATTGCTCTCTGTCATGAACAGCGAGACGCCTTTCTTGAACGCCTCGAACATGGCGTTGGCATCGCGGTAGAAGTCATACTGGACTTCGCCGAAATTATAGCGTCCGCGATTGACCGACAGGTCGCGCCCCCAATAGTCCGGGTCGCTCTTGTAGGTAATGCGGCTGCCGGGGTCGACCTCGCTCACGACATAAGGCCCGCCGGTTGGCAGCGGGCCTTATGTA
>CAYVFK010000351.1:0-1921 GCA_964450925.1 uncultured Hyphomicrobiaceae bacterium
GGCGACAAGCGTGCCGGCTGCGTCCAGCTCGAAGACCGCTGTGTGCAACCCGAGCCGCGCGAAAAGCAAATCGCGGGCTATGGTCGCGCTGCCGTTCCCGGCGCTCTCCTGAAGCACGGAAGCGATGATATTCGAAGTGCCGCTTGAGTAGTGCCAGCAGGTGCCGGGCGGGCATTCCAGAGGCTTGTCGGCCGCAAAGGCGGCCTTGTCCCCGCGCGCGAACAGCATCACGCGCACATCGCTGAGCATGCCATCATAGCTCTCGTCGAATTCCAGCCCGCTGCTCATGCGCAGCAGATGATCGAGCGTTATCGCCTGACGCGGATCACCGTCGCCTTGCCACTGCTCGACCGGGGCGGGCCGTTCGACGGTAATCCGTCCCCGTGCAGCCAGCACGCCCGCCAGCGCATTCGTCACGCTCTTGGCCATAGACCAGCCGAGTTGCGGGGTCTGCGCGGTGAAACCCTCGGCATAGCGCTCAGCCACAATCCGCCCGCGATGAACCACGACCACTGCGCGCGTGCGCTTCAGCCGTTCCGGGTCGCTTTCAGCGAAGGCGTTGTCCAGCACGGCTTCCAAGTTCACGCGAACATCGCGAGGCAGTGCCGCTTCCGGCGCAACCCGCGCACCCCCGGGCCACAACTCGTCGGCGGGGGGCATATCGACTGGGGTTGGCGGCGGGAGATTGGCCGTTTCAGCACCAAGGTCGAGATGACAGCCGTAGCCCTCGCGATGGATGGCCCTCTGCGTGGCAATCCCGCTCGGGATCCAGACCGAAACGCTGCGCGCCTCCCTATCGACCTCCGAGCGAAACAGGTCCAGCGCGTCGGTCTGGTCAGCGAGCACATCCTCGGCAATCACATCCTCAGGCGCGCGCCCCGAAACAAACACGCCAGAGCACAGCGTCTTGGCGTAAAAGCCCGCGCCCACCATCAAGACGTCACGGCCTTGAACGGCGCCGTAGCCAGCCACCGCAACGAGCAGCGCAATGCCGCCAATTTTCAGAAAGCTCATGGTATCAAGCGTCCCCGTGCCAGAACTGAGCAGATCATGCATCCTATGCTCGAAGTCCTAGGCCGTGCGCGCATCCGCGCCAACCCTTTCAGCATGCAAATCGCGCGCTCGTGACATTCCGGGCGAAAAGATTGATCGAATTGCCACGTTGCGCCGCGCATTGAACGGCGCAGCGCCAGAATCGGCTGGCAGCAGCATTCGCCTTCGCGTAGCCTACGGCCCCGCCGCGACAAACGAAAAATGCATAACAGGCGAAACCAGAGACCCGGGGGAGCCCAATGACGCAGGGAATTCGGACAGCTGTCTTCCTGATCTTCGCGATCCTTGGAGCATCTTTCCTGAGCGTGCTGGGTGCGCTCATTTATGAGTATCGGGAGACGAACTGGGTCGACCTGGCAACGATCTACAGCCAGCTTTTTCTGTTCTTTCCGGCCTTTGGCATCCTCGCGCTTTGCGCATTCTATTTCCCCGCTTGCATATTCCTCGACATGTACTGGAACCACATCCCCTACGGACGCGCCCGCATCTGGATCGGAGGAATTGCCCTCGCCGTAGGGTCTTACGCGATCGCCCAGCCACTGCTCACGGGTGTGCCAGCCATATGGCAGGTGAAGCCTGCGGTCCTCGAAGCTGATCGGGGCGTTCCGCCGGGCTGCGTGGAGCAGCAGCAATCCTGCGCGCGCCTGCCGATCCTGAAGGCGGTCTCGCTTGTCCGCGACGCCAGTCAGGACCGTGTGGGACTGGGAGCGTTCGGACGAGACTGCTCCGTGAAGGATGACCCCTATCTTCCGCCGCCCGACAGTTTCAGCGAGATGCGGTACTGCTTCGCCAGCGGCACAATGGCGAGCGGCGCCGAGTGTTGCGCGGCCCAGGCGAGCTTCCGCGAGCACATGCAATCCATGTACGC
>CAYVFK010000352.1:0-1882 GCA_964450925.1 uncultured Hyphomicrobiaceae bacterium
TCCGAGCCCGGCACCTGCAAAGACCGCGAGATCATGCGCCACGATCCGCATGTCTTTCTGGAAGGGTGTCTGGTCGCCGGCTTCGCGATGGGCGCGCATGTCTGCTACATCTACATTCGCGGGGAATACATCCACGAGCGCGAGGTGCTGCAAGCAGCAGTCGACGAGGCTTACGAGGCTGGCCTGATCGGACCCAATAACGATCATGGCTGGGATTTCGACATCTACATTCACCACGGCGCAGGCGCGTATATCTGCGGCGAGGAAACCGCGCTGTTGGAAAGCCTCGAAGGCAAGAAGGGCCAGCCGCGCCTCAAACCGCCGTTCCCGGCCAATGTCGGCCTGTGGGGCGCCCCCACGACGGTCAACAATGTCGAGTCGGTTGCCGTCGTGCCGGAAATTCTTCGCCGCGGCAGCGGCTGGTTCGCCTCGCTCGGCCGGCCTAACAACACCGGGACCAAGCTGTTTTGTATTTCTGGGCATGTTGAGGAGCCGTGCACGGTCGAAGAAGAGATGGGGATACCGCTGCGCGAGTTGATCGACCGGCACGCGGGCGGTGTGCGCGGCGGCTGGGACAATCTGCTGGCGGTCATCCCCGGCGGGTCCTCTGTGCCGCTGGTGCCGCACTGGCAGTGCGACGAACTGCTGATGGATTTTGATTCGCTCAAGGAAGTGCAGTCGGGCCTCGGCACTGCGGCGGTGATCGTGATGGACAAATCGACTGACATTGTCGCAGCGATTGCGCGGATTGCCTACTTCTACAAGCATGAGAGCTGCGGTCAGTGCACCCCGTGCCGAGAAGGCACCGGCTGGATGTGGCGCGTGCTGACCCGCATGATCGATGGAGACGCGACCAAGCGCGAGATCGACCTGCTGCTGGATGTCACGAAACAGGTCGAGGGCCACACGATCTGCGCGCTGGGCGACGCGGCCGCCTGGCCAATCCAGGGGTTGATCCGCCATTTCCGCGGTGAGATCGAGGGTCGGATCGAGGCCGTAGCGCGGCGCGCCGGTCCCACCGGGATCGCAGCTGAGTAAAACCGCGCTTTAAGCGACACGCTGAAAGGCGAACAATGGCAAAATTGATCATCAACGATCGCGAGATCGAGGTCGAGGACGGGATCAACCTATTGCAGGCCTGCGAGGAGGCCGGTGAGGAGATCCCGCGCTTTTGCTACCACGAGCGCCTGTCGATCGCGGGCAATTGCCGGATGTGCCTCGTCGAGGTGGTCGGCATGCCCAAGCCTATCGCCTCGTGCCACATGAGCGTGAACGACATGCGCCCGGGCCGCGACGGCAGCCCGCCCCAGGTGCGCACCGACAGCCCGCTGGTGAAAAAGGCGCGCGAAGGGGTCATGGAGTTCCTGCTCATCAACCATCCGCTGGACTGCCCGATCTGCGACCAGGGCGGCGAGTGCGATTTGCAGGACCAGGCAATGTTCTACGGCGTGGATGGCAGCCGCTTCCACGAAAACAAGCGCGCGGTCGAGGACAAGAATATCGGTCCGCTGATCAAGACGATCATGACGCGCTGTATCCACTGCACCCGCTGCGTGCGCTTCATGCAAGAAGTTGCGGGCGTGCCCGAACTTGGCGCGATCGGACGCGGCGAGGACATGGAGATCACCACCTATCTGGAACATGGCATGACGTCGGAACTGTCCGGCAACGTCATCGACCTTTGCCCGGTCGGCGCGCTGACTTCCAAGCCATATGCCTTTACCGCCCGCCCGTGGGAACTGACCAAGACCGAGGGCATCGACGTGATGGACGCGCTCGGCGCGAATATCCGCGTGGATTCGCGCGGTCGCGAGGTCAAACGCTTCTTGCCGCGCGAGCATGCCGATGTGAACGAGGAGTGGATTTCCGACAAGACGCGCTT
>CAYVFK010000353.1:0-1872 GCA_964450925.1 uncultured Hyphomicrobiaceae bacterium
CAGTTTATGAGCGCCTGCGCCGCGGTGGCCATGCTGTGCTGCAATGCATTACGATCGCCGAGGATTTCTACGACACCTATCGTCGGCAAGTGGACTTTATCCAGCGCTATGTCTTCCCCGGAGGTATGCTGCCAAGTCCTTCGGTGATCGGGCAAGAGGCGCGCCGAGCCGGGCTCCAACTGGACGGGGTGGAGACATTTGGCGAAAGCTATGCGCGCACGCTGTGGACGTGGCGCGAGAATTTCCATGCGGGCTGGCCAACGATCCGCGATCTTGGCTTTGATGAGCGGTTTCGCCGTCTATGGGATTATTACCTGACCTACTGTGCGGTCGGGTTCGAGCGCGGTACGATTGATGTGGGTCTGTACAAGCTCACCAAGCCGGCCTAGCGGGCCATCCGAAAAGATCTCGGGCAATATCGATAACTTACAGCCCGATCATGCTTCAATCCGAACGGATACTGCTCTCGCGCGCTCCTAGCAAGAGTTCCTCCCGGTTTTGCGTTAGACTGTGTAACCAACCAGGAGCTAGAGCGTGTTCAGCGGCCCGGATTTTCGTGCCCTGCGCTAGCCCGGTGGCTGCGCCTGCTGTGCGGCTTTTTGCTGTTCGCGTTTTTCAATCATCCGCCGGGTGACGGCGAAAAACGCGCTGTATGGAAGTTTGCGTAAAGCCTTGAGGCTGGAAACGAGCTGCCAGGGAAACGCGATTTCGAACTTGCCGCGCTCAAGGCCGCGGACGATCCTGCGCGCGGCGTCGTCGGGCTGGAGGATGAAGGGCATCTCGAAATCGTTGGCGGCCGTCATTGGCGTTTCAACGAAGCCGGGGTTCACAACGCTGACCTGCACATTGTAGCGGTCCAGGTCGGGCTTGAGCGACTCGGCAAAGCTGATCAATGCAGCCTTGGTCGGGCCATAGGCGAGTGACTGCGGCAGGCCGACGTAACCGGCGACCGAAGCAATGATGGCAATATGCCCGCTGCGCCGCTGCGTCATCGGGCCAATCAGTGCGCCGACCGCATTGATGGTGCCGCCGTAGTTCACCTCCATGCTCTTGCGGATCTTGGCGGCGTCGAACTCATCCACGCCCATCTGCGACCACATCGCCGCGCTTTGGATCATCAGGTCGATTGAACCGAGTTCGGCTTCGATACGCGCAACAGTTGCCGCAACCGCGTCGGCATCGCCGATGTCGAGCGGATAGGCATGGATGTTGGCATTGCTCCCGGCCATCGTTGCAAGCGCCTCAGCCGAACGCGCAGACACCGCCACGGCCGCACCCTGACCGGCGTAGATCTCAGCCAACGCCTTGCCGATGCCGCTGCTCGCGCCGATGATCCAGACAACGCGATAGGTCAATCGCAAGCTCCCACAATGATGGGTTTCGGGCCTACATGCCGGTCAGCGGCTGAAGCACGCGTGAAAGCAACCCTTTGAAGCGCGTTGCTTCTTCAGTTGCAACGAGGCAGATGCATTCGTGGTCCTTGTCGACGCGCGGCTCATGCTCGGCATCCTCGTCGAGATCAGCGACATCGCCGGGGCCAAAACGCCCAAAGCGATCATGATAAGCACCGCGCAGAATCAACGTCAGCTCCGACCCTCCATGCCCGTGTTCCGGGATACGCATTCCAGCCTTGATCCGCAGCAACCGCAGACCGCCTCGGCTTTCCTCCGGCAGTTGGATCGGAAAGTGCCGGACACCCGGTGCCATCCACTGCCACTGAAGCTGATCGAGTGACCGGCCGATGAATTTCTGGAGAGGCGCGGGAACCTCGCCGCGCGGCTTGGCGCCGTTGGAGCCACTCCGGCGATGCAGCGGAAAGCTGCGCACATTATCGTCGCGGAAATGCGCGGTCATGCGCTCGCTCAGCCCATC
>CAYVFK010000354.1:0-1865 GCA_964450925.1 uncultured Hyphomicrobiaceae bacterium
TCGCGCCGGAATAGTCGATGCCGTAAGTGATCTCGGGCCAGCCATAATTCGCGCCGGACTTGAGGATGTTCAGCTCATCACCGCCGCGCGGGCCATGCTCATGCGCCCAGATCGTGGTCGTGCCGGGGCGCAGCGCAATGCCTTGCACGTTACGATTCCCGTAGGTGTAGATTTCCGGCTGTGCGTCCTCGCGGCCGACGAACGGGTTGTCCTCCGGCACGCTGCCATCGGGGTTGATGCGCACGATGGTGCCCAGATGGTTTTCCACGCTTTGCGCCTGATCGAGATAGCTGTAGCGGTCGCCCAGCGTGACGAACAATGTGCCGTCCGGATGAAACTGCAGCCGCCCGCCATAATGCGCGCCGCCGGGCGTTTTCGGCTCGACAGCGAAGATCGTCTCAACGTCGCTCAGGCTCATTGCCTGCAGATCTAGCCGTCCGCGGGCGACTTCCGTACCCGCATTGCCGGGCCGGCCACCCGCATAGGTAAGATAGATCAGGCTGTTATCTGTAAAATTCGGGTCAAGCGCGACATCGAGCAGGCCACCCTGCCCGCCAACCATGATGCGCGGCAGGCCGGAAATCGGCGCGGGTACAAGTTCGCCATCGCGCACCAGGCGCAGCCGTCCGTCGCGTTCGGTGACCAGCATCTCGCCGCTGGGCAGGAACGTCATGCCCCATGGATGCGCCAGCCCGCTTGCCACGGTAACGACGCGGTAGTCGTGCTGCTGAGACTGGTAGACCTGTGCCTGCGCCGACCCGTGCCACAGTGCCACCGCCAACAGCGTCGCTACGCTCCATTTCGCCAGCCGTGCCTTTGTCCATCCGCTTTGCAGTCCGGCCACGCTTCTCTCCTTGGCTTCAATCTGCGCTGTTGCATTAATTAGGTTTTCAGCCAGCCATAATCCAGCGCCCGCGGGCGCGATTTCGCCTTGTTGCAGCGCAGACGCCGGTTTAAACGGGCGCTGGAGAGTCTTGTATTATGGGTGGAGGTGCGGGCCGCCGATTGGGGCCGGCAACCGGAGGACACGCCGAAATGACAATCGAACACGCGCTGGCGCAGGTGAGGGATATCGCGCGGCGTATGGCCCGCCAGCCGCATCTCATCTGTCTGGATTATGACGGCACCCTGACTCCGATCCGGCCTTCGCCACCGGAGGCCATGCTGGGCGAGAGCATGCGCGCGGCGCTGGTGAAGCTGGCCCGCATCAGCCCTGTAGCGATTGTCACCGGGCGCGAACTCAACGATGCGCGGCAAATGGTGGATATCGACCTGATTTATGCGGCCAGCCACGGTTTTGAACTGAAATTCCCGAACGAGCCTGCGCAATCTTACGCGCCGGCCGAAGCCTATCGCGCCGCGGTTGCCGAAACAGCAGACTTGGCCGAGGCTGGCGCCGGGGACATTGCTGGGGTGATGATCGAGCGCAAGCCATTCTCGACGGCCGTGCATTTTCGTCTGACTGCGCCGGAGGACATTCCAAGAGTAAGCAGGCTGGTCGAGGCGCTTCAGGATCAGCACGACAGCCTGCGTGTCATGCAGGGCAAGAAGGTCGCCGAGTTCCAGCCGCGCATAGACTGGGACAAGGGCCGCGCGGTCGCGCTGCTGGCCGAGCGGCTGGGCGTGCCGCTGGAAGGCGTGCTCTATATCGGTGACGATGTGACCGACGAGGATGCCTTCCGCGCCATCGCGGGCAGCGGCATCGGCATTTTGGTGAACGACACCGACCGGGAGACCGGCGCGCAATACCGGCTCGACGACCCGGACGAGGTGCGCGCGTTTCTGGAGCGACTGGCCGAGGCGCTGGGAGGGGCGGCATGACCGAGAGCTTTCAGCGCTACGCCATTTTCTGGCTCCCCCCGGCG
>CAYVFK010000355.1:0-1839 GCA_964450925.1 uncultured Hyphomicrobiaceae bacterium
GCAACAAGATGGCGCCGGCGATTCGCAAGGTCTACGACCAGATGCCGGAGCCGCGCTATGTCATCTCGATGGGCAGTTGCGCGAATGGCGGCGGTTATTACCACTATTCCTATTCGGTGGTGCGCGGCTGCGACCGCGTGCTGCCAGTGGACATCTATGTGCCCGGCTGCCCCCCGACCGCAGAAGCGCTGGTCTACGGCATCATGCTGCTGCAGCGCAAAATCCGCCGCACTGGCACTATCACCCGTTAGGAGCCGCGAATGGCGCAAGCCCCCGCAGCAACAGCGCAGGAAGATGCGCTCAATGAGCTGGGCGAGCATATCGCAGCGGCGCGGCCAGAGGCGGTTGATAGCTGGACTGTTGCGCTCGGCGAGCTGACGATGCGGGCCACACGCGAGAGCATTGTCTCGCTGATGACCTTGCTGCGCGACGATGTCCGCTGTCAGTTCAGTTGCCTGATCGATATCTGCGGCGTGGATTATCCCGAGCGCGCCAAGCGCTTCGAGGTGGTCTATCACCTGCTAAGCCCGTGCCAAAACAAGCGTATCCGCGTGAAGACCGACACTGACGAGGCGACGCCGGTGCCGAGCATCACGCATATTTTCCCCGCCGCCGACTGGTATGAGCGCGAGGCATTCGACCTTTATGGCATCTTTTTCTCCGGCCATCCGGACCTGCGCCGCATCCTGACCGACTACGGCTTCCAAGGGCATCCGCTGCGCAAGGATTTTCCGCTCACCGGCTTTGTCGAGGTCCGTTACAACGAAGACCTCAAGCGCGTGGTCTATGAGCCGGTGAAGCTGCAGCAGGAATATCGCGACTTCGACTTCATCAGCCCGTGGGAAGGCGCGGAATACATCCTGCCGGGCGACGAAAAGGCGTCATCGGGCGACGCGGGCAAGTCTTGACCATCAAAGCGAGCGGGAGCGCCCAATGGCAGCAGGACAGGAAGTGACGGGCGGGTGTCTGTGCGGGGTCGTGCGTTATCGCGCCACTTTGAAAAACCGCGAAGTCGGCGCATGTCACTGTAGTATGTGCCGCCGATGGTCTGGCGGGCCGCTGCTGGCCGTTGAGGTTGATGGCGACCTCACTTTCGACAATGCCGCGCCGGTGGCGGCCTATCGCGCATCCGGCTGGGGCGAGCGGGGTTTTTGCCGCCAATGTGGAAGCAATCTGTTCTGGAGGATGCAAGACGGCTCGCATGTCGTGCTATCCGCCGGGACGCTCGACGATGATAGTAGCTTGCGCTTGACCAACGAAATCTTCGTTGACGAGAAGCCGACTTATTACGACTTCGCGAATGAGACGAACAAGCTGACCGGACAGCAGGTGTTCGAGATGTTCGCGCCCGAACAGGAGAAAGGTTGAGGCCAATGGCCCAAGCTGAGGCGGAAGTCCGCAATTTCTCGATCAATTTCGGGCCGCAACACCCCGCGGCGCACGGCGTTTTACGTCTTGTGCTGGAGCTGGACGGCGAGGTCGTGGAGCGGGTTGATCCGCATATCGGCCTGCTGCACCGGGGCACCGAAAAGCTGATTGAGTACAAGACCTATCTCCAGGCGATTCCGTATTTCGACCGGCTCGATTACGTCGCGCCGATGAACCAGGAGCACGCCTTCTGTCTGGCGATCGAAAAGCTGGTGGACATCGAAGTCCCGATCCGTGGGCAGATCATCCGCGTGCTCTACAGCGAGATCGGTCGTCTGCTGAGCCATCTTCTCAACATCACAACGCAAGCGCTTGATGTCGGCGCACTCACCCCGCCGCTGTGGGGGTTTGAGGAACGCGAAAAGCTGATGATCTTTTACGAGCGCGCCTCCGGCTCGCGGCTGCACGCCA
>CAYVFK010000356.1:0-1831 GCA_964450925.1 uncultured Hyphomicrobiaceae bacterium
CAAGCGCTTTCAGCCCCTCCAGATGCAGGTCCACCGGACGCGTGCCGATCGCGCAGCCGCCAGGCAGCGACACCCGCGCTCGATGGCACCGCGCCAGCAGTGGGCCAAGCACCCAGAAGCTGGCGCGCATCCGCCGGACCATGTCGTAAGGCGCGGTGGTGTCGACGATGTCGCGCGCGGTCAAATGGAGCGTATCGCCTTGCTGGGGCGCACCGTTGGCGCGCTTGCCGTCCAGCGCGGAATCGACGCCGTGGTTTCGCAGGATCCGCGCAAGATTGGCGACATCCGCGAGATTCGGCACGTTCTTAAGCGTGAGCGTGTCCGATGTGAGCAGGCTGGCGATCATCAGCGGAAGCGTGGCGTTTTTCGCGCCGCTGATTGGAATAGCGCCTTTGAGCGGGACGCCGCCGGTCACGCGAATCTTGTCCATTTTTTCTCGCAGGGTTGCGTTATGCCCCTAAGTCGGCGTTTCAGCCCGCCGACACCCGTATTGCTCAGATGTATCCGACGCCGAGCACAGGCGCAAGCAGGCGACCAACGACCGCTCAGCCGAGACGGTCAGCGTGCCACGCGATATGGTCGGCCATGAAAGTTGAAATGAAATAATACGAGTGGTCGTAGCCGTCGTGGCGGCGCAGCGTGAGCGGGATCGCGGCTGTACCGCAGGCGTCTTCCAGCAATTCCGGGCGCAAATGCTCGGCAAGGAACACATCCGCCTCGCCTTGATCGACCAGAATTTCATCGACGCGCGCGCCGTCCTCAATCAGCGCAACCGCGTCATATTTGCGCCAGGCATCCGGGTCCATGCCGAGATAGGTGGAAAACGCCTTTTCACCCCACGGCACGCGCGCAGGCGCCACGATCGGCGCGAAGGCTGAGACCGTGCGGAAGGTCTCCGGCTTGCGCAACGCCGCAACTAGCGCGCCGTGCCCGCCCATCGAGTGACCGAAAATGCCGGCGCGGGTCACGTCAGCAGGAAAGGCGCTGGCGGCGAGCGCAGGCAGCTCCTCGGTCACATAGCGCCACATGCGGAAATGCTGGGACCAGGGAGCCTCGGTCGCATCTACGTAAAAGCCAGCGCCCTTGCCCAGATCAGAGGCATCGTCATCGGGCACGTCATCGCCGCGCGGGCTGGTGTCCGGACAGATCACGATGACGCCATGCTCGCTTGCGGCGCGACGGTATTCGCCTTTTTCCATGACGTTGGCGTGGGTGCAGGTCAGCCCGGACAGGTAGAACAGCACCGGCGCTGGCGCATCCTTCGCCCTGTCGGGCACATAAGCTGCAAGGGTCATCGGCGTGCCGGTGCTCTGCGACGCGTGCTGGCAAATATATTGTGTGCCGCCATGCGCGCGATGTTCGCCGATGGTCTCCATGCTTCCCCCTTAGAATGTTACGACGCCGCGGATGCTCTCACCATGGTGCATCAGATCGAAGCCCTTGTTGATGTCGTCGAGCGGCATCGTGTGGGTGATCATCGGGTCAATCTCGATCTTGCCGTCCATATACCAGTCGACGATCCGGGGCACATCGGTGCGGCCCCGCGCGCCGCCGAACGCCGTGCCGCGCCAGACGCGCCCCGTCACGAGTTGGAACGGCCGCGTCGCGATTTCCGCGCCCGCTGGCGCGACGCCGATGATGATGCTCTCGCCCCAGCCCTTGTGCGCGCACTCCAGCGCGGCGCGCATGACATCGACATTGCCGGTGCAGTCGAAGGTATAATCGCCGCCGCCACCCGTCAGGTTGACGAGATACGGCGCGAGATCGCCCTCGACCTCTTTCGGGTTGACGAAATGGGTCATGCCGAAGCGCTCGCCCCATTCCTTCTTGG
>CAYVFK010000357.1:0-1828 GCA_964450925.1 uncultured Hyphomicrobiaceae bacterium
GCCACGGATTCTGCAACTTTGACGCGAAGAGCGCTCCATTACCACAGCGCCACAGATCTGTTTCCGCACCCGCCGCACAGCCGCGAAAATCGAGAAAACAACCTTTGATTGCATAAACTTTTCCTTGCAAGCGATGATATGCCCGTATAGGGTGCAGACATCTGGACGACACAACCAAGTGTGGTCACGACGGGCAAAACATTCTCCCGATCTACTCGGGGAATTAAGATTGGCAACAGGCGCAAAATGGGGGTCGGAAATCCGTGGATCGCGCAGATGTTGAGGGACACTTGCCGAATTCGATTCCACCCTATCAACACGCCTTGTCGCTTCCTTTGGTCGAAACTGTGTTTTTGACCAATCATCATCGCCCCAAGGCTCCACGTCGGTTAGTTCAGACCCCAAGAGATAAGGTCATTCGAGGTACGGATGACTGATCCTCAAGGGTGCGAACATACGGTTTAGTACCGTGTGCGTAGCGTAGAAGTACTGCGTTTGGGACGAGGCAAGAGACGTCGGACTGATCATCTGGCGTTTTCATAGCCCAGTCCTCTCCCTCTCTAGTGCCCAAAACGGCCGGATCCTTACCCCCATCGGGATCCGGCCACTTCTCTCCCCGCCATACAATCCATGATTGCAACGCTCTGCGTCTTTACCGCGGCGCATTCGCCTCGCGTGCCCGGCAAGCTCTGCCCGATGGTCATGCCAGCCATGCGCGCGTTCGCCTGTGGGACGGTGGCTGCGAGGTCTTACCGTAGCCATATTGCATTTCGTATGCTGCACTGCAGCAAAGCTGACTGGCCGTTCAGCGCCTGGCTGAACGCAATGCAACCTGGGAGAGGTTCTTATGCCTGAATCTCAATTCTTGGGAGGAACATTTCGCAAGCTCTGGCCATCGGAAACCGAGAAGTTCCGTGACCACCTGTTAAGACTTGATAAGGAGACCCGGCGCCTGCGTTTCGGCATGCCGGTGAATGACGGCTTCATCCGCGATTATGCGGCGCATGTCGGCGATTGGGACAGCATTATCCACGCCTTCGTCGTGAATGGCGAGGTCCGCGCGGCGGCAGAACTTCGTCGCATCGGCAATCACTGGTCGCGCGAAGCCGAGGCCGCGTTTTCGGTCGAGACGGATTACCAGAACCAGGGCATCGGCAGTGAATTGCTCGGCCGGGTCGTTCGCTCCGCGCGTAACCGCGGCATCGACCGGCTCTACATGAATTGCTTGCTGGAGAACCGGAAGATGCAGCGCGTCGCCAAGAAATTTGAGGCATCGCTGCAGTTTGACCACGGTGACGTGGTCGGCCGGGTCCAGCCAGGCATTCCGACCTATCTGTCGATCTGGAGCGAAGCCATCGAGGATGGCGGCAACTTCATGATGGCAGTGCTCGATCTGCCACAGCGCTACGCCGCCTGAGACAGTGACCCGGCGTTCGCGCCGGGTCCTTTGGTTATGCCGCCGCTGTCTGCGCCCTGCCCGGCTGCACTGGCGGGAACAATTGATCCAGCGGGACCGAACGGCCATTTGGCTGCACGATTCGACAGTGATAGCGCTTCAACGCACGCGGATGGCGCACGCCGCACGAATGCGCGATCACGCCGACATCCTTGCGCATCTTTTCAACATACCGCAGCACCCGCACCGCTTTGTCCGCCGGATTGAGGCCGCGCTGCAGCCGCGGATTGTGTGTCGTGATGCCGGTCGGGCAGGTGTTCTTGTTGCATTTGAGCGCCTGAATGCAGCCCAGCGCAAACATGAAGCCGCGCGCCGAAACCACCGAATCCGCGCCCGCGCAATAGGCCCACGCAACCTCCGCCGGGGTCACCA
>CAYVFK010000358.1:0-1823 GCA_964450925.1 uncultured Hyphomicrobiaceae bacterium
ACGGAGAAAACCGAGCCCTGGCCGGGTTCGGATTTGAGCCGGATGGGGTGCGCGAGGACCCGGCCCATGCGCTCCACGATTGACAGGCCGAGACCGAGACCCTGTACCGTGGCGGCATGCTGATCAAGGCGCAGGAACTCCTTGAACACCATTGTCTGCTGGGCCATCGGGATGCCCGGTCCGGTGTCATGCACCTCTATGCGCACACTCCCTGCGCTGCGCCGGCAGCCGATCAACACCCGGCCGCTGTCGGTGTACTTAATGGCGTTTGAGACGAGGTTCTGCAGCACCCGGCGCAACAGCCGCACGTCGGAATGCACCCAGATTGTCGAAGGCATGACGATCAATGACAGGCCGCGCTCCTGCGCCAGCGGCTCGAACTCCAGCTTGAGCTGTTTCAGCAGGTCGTTGACGCAGACTGCTCCGAATTCCGGGCGCAAGGCGCCGGTATCGAGCCGCGAGATGTCCAGCAGCGTGTTGAGGATATCCTCCACCGCTGTCAGCGCCGCGTCGATGTTCCCGGCCAGCCGTCCAGCCTCGCCGCCGTGGTCGCGCTCGACCAGACTGGTGGCGTAAAGCCGCGCAGCGTTCAGCGGCTGCAGAATGTCATGGCTCGCCGCGGCGAGGAAGCGGGTCTTGTCGAGATTGGCCTCGTCCGCCCGCGCCTTGGCGTCCTTCAACGCCTCGTTGAGCTTGGTCAACTCCGCGGTGCGCTCCTGCACCCTCAGTTCCAGCTCGGATTTCGAGCGCGCCAGCGCTTCAGCGGCGGTGACCCGATCGGTGATATCGGTCATCGAGGTGACTATGCCGCCTTGCGGCATAGGGTTGGTTCGAATTTCGATGACGCGCTGGTCGCGGTGGAGCCGTTCCTGAAAGGTCTCCATTGTGACGACGAATTTGCGCAGCCGGTCTGCGACGATGCTCTCCACCTCGCCCGGGCCGAGATCGCCGGACTGGGCGCTGACCCGAACGATCTGGTCCAGCGTGACGCCGATCTGGCCAAGCTCGGCCGGCAGGCGCAGGATCTCGCGGAACTGACGGTTCCAGCAGATCAGCCGCATGTCCTGATCGAACACCGCGATGCCCTGTCCCACCTGGTCGAGCGCCTGTTGCAGCAGGTCGCGGTTGTACTGGATCGCCTCGGAGGCATCATCGAGCAGCTTGAGGGCTGACGTGTCGCCTACGTCGTGGCGTCGCAGCGCCAGCGAGAAAACGAGCCGGGACGACGCCGCACCGATGGCGCTTGCGAGCAATTTTTCTGAAAAACGGACCCAGTGGATGTCCGCGACCGTGTTGCTCGACAGTCCCGCACCGCGGCGGCGCGCATAGTCCTCGAAGCAGCGGTTGGTGCGCTCATCGCCTAGATAACGTGCGACGGTGGCATGCAGGTCGGCGACATCCACCGTCTCGCGCCAGGGCCGGAAGCCATGCGCCGGCGGGCTGCGCCGCTCGTCGATGAAACCGGTCGCCTGCAGCCGCTCGATCGGCTCGGGCGGGCGCAGCAACGAAACGAAGATATAGGCCACGATATTGGATATGAGGCTCCAGAACACGCCGTGCGACAGCGGCTCGAAGCTCATGTTGAACAGCATTTGCGGCTTCAGCAATGCGATCCCGAACGGCCCGTTCTGGATCAGGTCCGCACCGATACCGCTCGACTTCGCCAGGAATGGCAGCAGCAGTGTGTAGGTCCAGACAAGATAGCCGGCGAAGATGCCCGCCATGGCGCCGCGCGCGGTCGCGCCGCGCCACATCAGGCCGCCGAAGAACGCCGGGCCAAGCTGCACGATCGCGGCGAAAGAAAGAAGGCCGATTTCAGCTAG
>CAYVFK010000359.1:0-1808 GCA_964450925.1 uncultured Hyphomicrobiaceae bacterium
CGCTCGCCGAACTGCCCGCCTGGGCGCGCTATGCCGCCGATCTCGGCCTGATGCGTGTCGGCACCGACGCGCTCGACCCGACTTTCGGCGACACGAGCGCCTTCCTCAGCCGCGACCTGAGCACGCTGCTGCTGCCGATCTCGGCGGGCTTGCCGCAAGTGTTTGCCGGCGTCGCGGCGGCCGCCTTGCTGGCGGCAATGCTGGCCGGTGCGTCGGCACAAGTCGCCATGATCGGCAACATCCTCAGCAATGACCTGTTTCACCCGTTCGTTCAGCGCATGGCGCCTGCCGCGCATCGGCTCATGGTGGCAAGGCTCGGGATGATCGTTGCCGCCGTCGCGGGCGCGTGGCTGGCGCGCAGCATGATGGTCGATCCGCTGCGCTGGATGCTGATCGCCTTCTCGCTGCTGGCTGGCGGGTTCTTCGCCGTGGTCGTGCTGGCGATTTGGTGGCGCAGGATTAACGCGCCCGGCGCCCTCGCTGGCGTCCTCGCCGGATTTGGCGTCACCGCCGCCTACATGCTGCTGTCCGGCAGTGGTGACAGCGCGGAGGCTCTGTTGTTCGTCGATCCGCTGACCGCGGGCGTGCTTGGTGTGCCGGTCGCCTTTCTGGCCGCAATCGCCGTCAGCCTGCTTTCACCGCAGCCAGACGAATTGACCGCCGAGGTCGCCGAGGAAATCCGCCTGCCGGGCGGTGAGACGTTGCACGCCCGCCTCACCCGGCTTGCGGGCCGGGGCAAAGCCCCTCGGCCCTGACGCCACATCGGGGATTTGCGGCACCACTCGGCAAAGTCGGCGTTGACAGGCACGCAGCAATGCGCTCCCCTTTTTTGCGACAGGGCAAAGGGTGCCGCGCTGCCCTGGAAACCATTCGCGTCACCATTCAGGACAGAGTCATCGTGGACGTTCCCCCAACCGAAGATCGGTTAAGCCTCTATCCGCCTGTCGCCGAGGCTTACGCTCAGGGCTATCTGCCTGCACGCGATGGGCATGAGGTCTACTACGAAGAATGCGGCAACCCGCGCGGCATTCCGGTGGTTGTGCTGCATGGCGGGCCGGGCGGCGCGATCTCCGAAGTTATGCGGCGCTATCACGACCCCGACCGCTATAGGATCGTTCTGTTCGATCAGCGCGGCTGCGGCAAGTCGCGCCCGCGCGCCTGCCTGGAGCACAACACGACGTGGCATCTCGTGGAGGACATCGAGCGGCTACGCATCCATCTCGATATCGAGCGCTGGCAGGTGTTCGGCGGCTCCTGGGGGTCTACGCTTGGGCTTGCCTACGCGCAGAAACACCCCGAGCGCGTCACGGCCCTGATTGTGCGCGGTATCTTCACGCTGCGCCGGCGCGAACTGGAGTGGTTCTATCAGGACGGCGCATCGTGGCTTTTCCCGGACGCTTTCGAGAAATATCTTGCGCCGATCCCGCCAGAAGAACGCGGCGACATGATCGCCGCCTACTACAAGCGACTCACTGGCGCGGACACGGAACAGCAGATCGAAGCGGCGCGTGCCTGGAGCGTTTGGGAGGGCACCACAATCGCTCTGCAGATCGACCACGCCATCGTCGACAAGTTCAGTTGCAGCGCCTATGCACTCGCCTTCGCACGGATCGAGTGCCACTACTTCTATCATGGCGGCTTCTTCGACTACGATGGACAACTTCTTGCGGAAATGCACCGGATCAGCCATTTACCGGGCGTGATCGTGCAGGGGCGCTATGACCTTGTGACCCCAGTGGCGACGGCGTGGGAACTGTCGAAACGCTGGCCGAATGCGCCGCTTGAAATTGTGCCCGACGCTGGCCACG
>CAYVFK010000360.1:0-1784 GCA_964450925.1 uncultured Hyphomicrobiaceae bacterium
GATTGCCAGCGCGGTTGATAGGGCCGTTGCGCCCAAAATTTCCTTCCACATCTCGAATGCTCCTTCTGTGGATTTCCTCGGTGCCGGGGGCGGGTAAGCCTCCTCGCGACCTGCCACTTGAACGCTCCGCGCCGCTGCGGCGTTGCGGACTGCGGGAGATCAATTTTCAGGCATGGTAAAAAGACCCAGCGGCTTTGGATCGCACAGGCGGAGCGCCGCGACTTTGCGTTTACCGCGTTGATGCTCTATGCAATCTGGGTGTGGGGCACACGCTGCTGGCACACGATGTCTGACCAGAAAGAGCAGGATTTGATGTTACGCTTGCTGAGCAAACGATGGTGGGCGGCCCTGATTGCGGGCTGGGTCGAGCAAGTCCGCGAAGGCGATGTTGAGCTGTTCCTGCAGATTTTCCGTGATTATTTCCACCGCTTCTGGCGCACCTACGTCATCATATTTGCGCTCATTGGCGTCGCGGCGGGTGCGACGGCTTTCACCGCGTGGGTGGTCAAGGATATTGTCAACAGCGTCTTTGTGGAGCAGAACGCTGATCTTCTGATTCCGCTGGTCGTCCTGGTGCTGGTGATCTTCCTGGCTAAGGGCGTTAGCACATACTTTCAGACGATTCTCTCGCAACGCATCTCCAACGCAATGGTCGCCGACATACAAAAGCGGCTAATCAATCATGTCGTCGTGCAGCGGGTGGAGTTTTTCAGCAAGAATGCGTCTGACACGCTGCTGATGAAGTTCAATCAAGGTGCGCAAGGCTTCAATTCGATCCTCAATCTTGTGCTCGTTAATGGCTTGCGGGATTTCGCGACGCTGGTCGGCCTGGTCATCGTCATGCTGATCCAGGATCCAATGCTCACCATCGTCAGCTTCACCGTTGCGCCGGTCGTCTTCTATGGCGTCACTGTTATCATGCGCAAGATGAAGGACATGGCGAAGGAGGAAATGGCGGGCTTTGCCCAGCTTAACAGGCTCGTGCGCGAGACCGTTCAGGGCATCACCGTCATCAAGGCCTACAATCTGGAAGCAAGCCAAAAATCAGACTCCGAGGATGTTATCCATGGCATCCAAAACCGCCGCGACAAGCTGGCCGCGCTCCAGGCCGCGCCGATCCCGCTGCTCGACACCGTTGGTGGAACAGCCGTAGCGCTGGCGATCCTCTATGCAGGCTTTCGCATGACAACGGGGGATTATGACACCGGCACTTTCATGTCCTTTCTGACCGCGCTCCTGCTTGCCGCCGATCCGGCACGGCGTCTGAGCCAGATGCGGGTCAAGCTGCGCCGCGCCTTCGTGATGGTGCAGATGGTGTTCGATATCCTGCATAATGACGAGAGCGAGCCCAGCGGGCAAAAAACGCTCTCGGCTCCCACGGGCAATGGCGCGGCGACCACAACGGCCATCACCTTTCGCGATGTCGAATTTTCCTACGACAAGAAAACCCCAATCCTTAAAGGCCTCGATCTTGAAATTGCGCCGGGGGAGATGGTGGCGCTGGTCGGGCCATCTGGTGCAGGGAAATCTACCCTGTTCAAGCTGCTGCTGAAGTTCCACAGCGCGGACGCAGGCCGCGTCGAGGTGTTTGGCCACGACATTACCGAACTGGACAATACCGCGCTGCGGCGCGCCATTTCGTTCGTGGGCCAGTCGAATTTCATTTTTGCGGGCTCGATCCGCGACAATCTGAGCTTGCGCAACGATGCTGTCAGTCGGGAGCAGATCGAAGCGGCCTGCCGCGCCGTCGGGCTACATGACGACATTGCGGCGCTGCCCGAAGG
>CAYVFK010000361.1:0-1781 GCA_964450925.1 uncultured Hyphomicrobiaceae bacterium
AACCTTTTCGTTTCGTTGCCGCTGTCGGCTTCTTCATCCATTTTCCGCGTAGGTCTGTTGCCCTCGCCCCTAGCTTCCGATTGCTCTGACTCCGTTCTCCACATCAAGCCTGTGCTGCTATGGTCGCTCCGTCCACTGTTTCCATAGCTGCGGTCTGCGCTTCGAACCGATAGTCAAACGCCTCGATCTCCTTCGCATACCAAAGCGCCACCAGCTTCCGGGTTTCATCGGAATAGTACGTGGTGTAATGATCTCGCTTGCCGGTATAATTGCGCAGTTTGGGCAGGCTGAGCCGCGCGGGGAACCCCAGCGCGTCGGATAGCTCCCCCAACTCGTCTTCCAGATGCTCGTAACGCAGCACCCTGTCGGCGACGACTTGCCCGCCAATGGCATAGATCGACCAGTTGTTAAGCCGCACATATTCGGTATTGCGATAAAGCCGCGATCGCATGTCGCGATCGAAATCAGGGTTGGCGTTTCCCTTCTTCCACTCGCGGTGAAAGTATAGCGACACCTGCCGCTCCCACGGGTTCCGCTCGACGGCGAACTTGTAGTAGCTGTCGAAAATCTCTGGGCCAAGCACCCGGCGCACCTGCCGGGCCGTGGCATGCGGGTGCAGCCCGAACAGATCGGGGAGATTTCGCTTCAGCGCGCCATGGTGGATCGGCGAGTACTTCGCCCATCCCGGACGTTTCAGACCGGCATGAAGCGCTTCATCGCCCAGCGTCTCGCGAAGTGCGGAAGTCAGGCTGGTGCTGGCGGTCTTTTCCGTGCGCAGGAAGATGAAGCGGTACTTGTGCGAGATGATCATCACCCCGCCTCCTTCACCTTCGCCACGATCTTCTGTGCCGCATCGGCCAGATCATCCGCTGGTATGATCGCAAGCCCGGACTCGCTCAGCATCTTCTTGCCCATCTCGACATTCGTGCCTTCGAGCCGCACAACCAGCGGCACGCGAATGTCCATCTCGCGCGCCGCGGCGATGATGCCCTCGGCGATGATATCGCAGCGCATGATGCCGCCGAAGATGTTGACCAGGATACCCTGCACGGACTTGTCGGAGAGGATGATCTTGAAGGCGTTCATCACCTGCTCCTTGTTCGCGCCGCCGCCCACGTCAAGGAAGTTGGCCGGCTCGGAACCGTAGAGCTTGATGATGTCCATGGTCGCCATCGCCAGACCGGCACCGTTGACCATGCAGCCGATGCTGCCGTCGAGCTTGACGTAATTCAGCCCGTGGCGCGACGCCTCGACCTCGGCCGGGTCTTCCTCCTCGATGTCGCGCAGATTGGCGACCGCTCTCTGGCGGAACAATGCGTTGTCGTCAAAATTGACCTTGGCATCGAGACAGCGCAGCTCGCCCTTGTCGGTCACGATCAGCGGGTTGATCTCCAGAAGGCTCATATCCTTCTCGGTGAAGGCCTTGTAGAGGTTGCCGATCAGCTTCACGCACTGCTTCACCTGGTCGCCTTCGAGCCCGAGCGCGAAGGCAATGCGCCGCCCGTGGAAGGCCGAATAGCCGGTTGCGGGATCGATCGAGAGGGTCAGAATCTTCTCGGGCGTGTCCGCAGCCACCTTCTCGATATCCATGCCGCCCTCGGTCGAGCAGATGAACGAGATGCGCGAGGAGCCGCGGTCGACCAGCGCGGAGAGGTAGAGTTCACGCGCGATCTGCGCGCCCTCCTCGATATAGAGCCGCTGCACCACCTTCCCCTCAGATCCGGTCTGGTGCGTCATCAGGGTGCGGCCAAGCATCTGATCGGCGAAGTTGCGCACGTCTT
>CAYVFK010000362.1:0-1768 GCA_964450925.1 uncultured Hyphomicrobiaceae bacterium
TTCCCTACATCTTCCGCGGCGCGCTCGACGTGCAGGCCAGCACCATCAACGACGCCATGAAGATCGCCGCGGCGGAGGCGCTGGCGGAGCTGGCGCGCCAGGATGTACCTGATCAGGTTGCGGCCGCATACCAGGGGCGGCGCCTGCGATACGGGCCCGATTACATCATCCCTGCGCCGTTTGATCCGCGCCTGATCAGTCATGTTTCCGCGACGGTCGCAAAAGCAGCGATGGACTCAGGCGTGGCGCGCCGCCCGATCGTTGATATGGAGGGCTACAAGGCAAGGCTGTCCGAGCGCATGGACCCGACCGCGGGCTTCTTCCACATGATCTTCGAACATTTGCGCGCCGCCCCCAAGCGCGTCGTCTTTGCTGAAGGAGAGGAAGAACAGGTCGTGCGTGCGGCCAGCGCGTTCGCAGAGGCCGGGCTGGGAACGCCGGTTCTGGTCGGACGTGAGGACACGGTTCGCGAAACCATGGTGCAAGCAGGCATCATGCGCCAGTGCGACGAGATCGAGATCATCAATGCGCGCGTGACCGAGCACAACTCCGAGTATGCAGACTTCCTCTACACCCGGCTTCAGCGCCGCGGCTTCTTGAAGCGCGATTGCCAGCGGCTTGTGAACACCGACCGCAACATCTTCGCGGCCTGCATGGTGGCGATGGGCCATGCCGATGCGATGGTCACGGGCGTGACACGCAACTGGGAGACCGCCTATCAAGACGTGCGCCGCGTGCTCGACCCGAAACCGGGCCACACGCCGATCGGTGTCTCGCTGATCCAGTGCCGCGGGCGGATGGTGCTGGTTGCGGACATTTCCGTTCATGAAATGCCGACCTCGACCGAACTCGCCTATATCACGGTTCAGGCCGCGCGCGTGGCCCAGCGGCTCGGCTTCAAGCCACGGGTAGCGCTGCTGGCGCACTCCTCGTTCGGCCACCCGACAGGCGAGCGGGGCGAGACAGTCCGAGATGCGGTGCGCATCCTCGACGATTGGGGGGTGGATTTCGAGTACGACGGCGAGATGGCCGCCGATGCCGCCCTCAGCCGCAGGGCGATGTCGGCCTATCCGTTCTGCCGGTTGTCCGACACCGCAAATGTGCTGATCATGCCAGCCGTGTATTCCGCGAGCATCTCGACCAAGATGTTGCAAGAACTCGGTGGCAGCAAGGTCGTCGGGCCATTGATCGTCGGCCTCAACCGGCCGGTTCAGATCGCCGGTCTGGGCGCGACCGACAATGACCTAGTCAATTTCGCCGCCTTGGCTGGTTATGACGTGGCTGGGTAAAGGGGGCTGCGAAACAGCGTCAACCTATTGGCACAGATGATCGCATCAGGCATGGTGAAGAGATGAATCAGCCGTTCGGAACTTCGCCGCTCGAACCATTTCCGATAAAGGTCATCGCCGATGTGATGTGCCCGTGGTGCTTCGTCGGCAAACGCCGGTTGGAGGGGGCGCTGGAGCAGCTGCCCCACATTGATGCAGCTGTCACATGGTGGCCATTCCAGCTGGACCCGACTCTGCCGCCGGGCGGTATTGAGCGCGGCGAATACCTGCGTAAGAAGTTTGGCTCCGCCGATGGCGGGGAGATGTATATGGCCCTGCGCGAGATTGGCCGCGAAGACGGCATCGAATTCACCTTTGACACGATCGAGCGCGCGCCGAATACCGTGGACGCGCACCGGCTCATCTACTGGGCGGGCGATGGGCGCGCGCAAGATGCGGTCGTCGAGCGGCTTTTCCAGCTCTACTTCCTCGAAGGTGCG
>CAYVFK010000363.1:0-1757 GCA_964450925.1 uncultured Hyphomicrobiaceae bacterium
GCCCGGCCACGCCATTCGGTGCCGCGATCACCGTGTCCGGCCCCTTGAGCACCACCACCGCGCCTGACATCTCTGCGGCCGCGCGGGCGCGCTCCAGTTTGGATGGCTCTTCTGTCAAGTTTGGGAAGATGCGAGCGAATTCGCCCTCGTGCGGTGTCAGGATCACCGGTGGCTCACGATAATTGATCTGCTCGAACAGCACGGAGGGGTCTTCCTCGAACGAGGTCAGTCCGTCGGCGTCGATCACCGTCGCGGCGCCGCTGCTAAGTACGGCGGCGACATTCTCTTGGGTCTCTTCGGTTACCCCTGCGCCAGGTCCGATCATCACCGCGGTGATCCGCGGGTCGGATAGCAACTCGGACAGGCCCTCCGGCCCCTCATAAGCATCGACCATGATGGCGGTGAGTTGCGCCGCATTGATATAGAACGCCGATTTCGAACTGGCGAGCGAGACCAGCCCCGCGCCCATGCGCAAGGCCGCGCGCGCGCCCATGCGCGCCGCTCCGGTGCGCTCCATATCGCCGGAGACGACAACAGCATGACCGCGGTCATATTTGTGGCCCGTCAGTTTCAGCCGCGGATAATACTTCAACCACAGCTCTGGCTGATCCGAAAAAGCGCGTGGGCCGACTTCCTTCATCACCGAAGCTGGGATGCCGATATCCACCGTTGTTACGTCGCCGCAATAGGTGCGGCCGGGGAACAGCACCTGGCCGGTTTTGCGCCGATAAAAAGAGACTGTGCTGGTTGCCTTGAATGCCGTTCCGCGAATTTGCCCCGAGGTCGCGTCTACGCCGGTCGGCATGTCGACCGCGACAACGGGCAGGTTCCGGCGGGTCACGTCCTCGATCATCTGTGCGGGGATATCGCGCACATCGTCCTTGAGGCCGGAGCCGAAGATCGCGTCGACGATGAGTTGCGCGCCATCGAGGCAGTCCGGCGTCATCGGCTCGATCGTTTCGTCCCAACGTTTGGCCATTTCCTGCGCTTCGGGCGGCAACTTGTGCTTGTCGCCGAGCAGAGCCAGCCGGATGTGATAACCGCGTTCGCGAAGCCGCCGGGCTGCCACAAAGCCGTCGCCGCCATTGCGCCCAGGCCCACAGAGCACCACCACCTTACTGCCGCGCTGGAAGCGCTTGACAACGTCCTCTGCGACGCCGTTGCCGGCGTTTTCCATCAGGATGAGGTTCGACGTGCCGTTGTCTGTCGCGAGTTTTTCGGCACGCATCATTTCTTCTGTCGTCAATAACTCAAGCACTTATCAAGCCCATGCGCTATCCGGAAAACGTCGAGAGGGGCGCCCGCACAAGATGCAATCGACTGCCGAGCAGACCGATGGGCAGGCAAGACCAGAGAAGCGCGCCCCGCAAGCAGAGCCGACCGCACGAAACGGTGACCCAATCTGTCGCAGGTCGCGCTCGGCACATTAGGATCAATAGATTTCCACCGCAAGATTTAAAGAGGGAGTATGCACGTTGAGCGAGTACTCTGAAAAATTTACCCGCGCAAAAGGTCGATTAGCCTAAAAAATGTTCGTTACGCGCGGAAAATAGGCAGAAATTCCATCGTGGCCGCGGGGTCGATAGCATTTTCGCCTCAGAAAGCGGCATCCGGCATTTCTGGCATGGCTTATGCTTGAGTGCACGCGAGAATGACTGAGCGCGATCATGCTCTTTGCGCGCGCTGACATAATCATTTGGAAGGACGCCAGGGATATGAAAAAGATCGAGGCCATCATCAAGCCATTCAAACTCGAC
>CAYVFK010000364.1:0-1754 GCA_964450925.1 uncultured Hyphomicrobiaceae bacterium
GCATCGTCACGCTCAAGGCGTTCAAGCATCTCGGGCTGGCCGCGCCCGCGGCGATGACCCTGCCATCCATGCCGCTGTTCGGGGATGGCGATGAGTGATGCGCCTAAAGACTGGCCTCATCTGGCCGGGCGGCTGGAAGAGGGCCGCCACATCTTGCCCGTGCGCGTGTACTACGAGGACACCGACTTCTCCGGCCTGGTCTATCACGCGAGCTATCTGCGCTTCATGGAGCGCGGGCGCTCCGACATGATCCGCCTCATGGGCGTGCATCACAGCGCGCTGGCGGATCAGCCGTCGCGGCTCGTCTTCGTGGTGCGGCGCATGGAGATCGATTTCTTCCGGCCCGCGCGGATCGACGATGTTCTGGAGATCATGACTGAACCCGCCGTGACCACTGCTGCCGCACTCACCTTGGCGCAAACCGTTATGCGCGCAGGCGAGCGGCTGGTGAGCGCACGGGTCCAGATCGTGCTCGTCGACGAAGCCGGCCGGCCCCAACGGTTGGCCAATGTTCTGCCCAAGCGGATCACGCAGTGGGTTCGGTCGGGGTGAGCGCCACGGCTTTTCCATACTCCCCGGCCAAGGAATGTGGCTGGAATGAAACCATTCTGGACATGTTCATTTGATGGAGCCAGTCAGCCCGCCCCTCGTCTTCCGCGCCGCGACGGCCGACGTCTCGATCCTCGCGCTTTTTGCGCAGTCGGGTTTGGCCGTGCAGGCCGCCGTACTTGTCCTCGTGGCCGCGTTGGTGTGGACGCTGGTTGTCGCCGTCAGCAAATCAGCCGACCTGCTGCGCGTGCGCCGTGAAGCAGACGCCTTCGAGCGGCTGTTCTGGTCGGGACAATCGCTAGACGAACTCTACGCCTCGATGAATGGCAAACGGACCGGCTCCTTGTCGGCGATCTTCATGGCCGCGATGTATGAGTGGCGGCGCACGCTGGATACTTCTGTGCGGGCGCTCCCCGGGGCGCAGGGGCGGATGGAGCGGCTGATGGAAGTGTCGATTTCACGCGAAACGGACCGGCTGGAGTGGGGGCTGACCGCCCTTGGCATTGTTGCCAGTGCAGCACCGCTTTTTGGCCTCGCCAGCGCGCTTTGGGCGCTAATGACGGGCCTGCTTGCTGTAGATCGCTTTGCCATGCTTGCGCCAGCCGCGGCGCAAGGGCTTCTCGCGGCGGCGCTGGGGCTTTTTGTTGGCTCGGTTGCGGTTGCCCTCCATCGCGGCTTTTCGCGCGCGGTGCGTCGTCATGTCCGGCGCATGAAGGATTTCGCGCAAGAGTTCACCGCCATCGTGTCCCGCCAGATCGACGCAAGCACATGATCCGCCAGCGACGCTATCTGTTGTTTGATCTCCCAAGGCGGCAACGGAGTGCGGCGTTCGCATGTCTTGCAATTGTTCTGATGATGCTCTTGTCATCTGCCGCCGGGCAAGAGCGGAACGGCGCGCCCCAACTTCCCATTCGCATCGCCATTCCCACTTTTTCCAGCGATTCGGCGGATACGGAGGAACTGGCGCAGCGAATTGCGCGTGTGCTGAGCGCTGATCTGGCGCGCTCACAGGCTTTCGTTCCGCTGGAGCAGACCGCGCTCGCGCAAGAGCGCATCAGTCTCAGCGCCGTGCCGCGCTTCGCCGACTGGCGCGCGACCAACGCTGCTGTGCTGCTCGTCGCAGAGGTTTCCGCCGCGCCAGGCGGCCGGCTCCGCCTCGCCTTTCGCTTGTGGGATGTACCCTCGGGCACGCAACGCATCGGTGC
>CAYVFK010000365.1:0-1748 GCA_964450925.1 uncultured Hyphomicrobiaceae bacterium
GATGCGGTTGAATTGCTCCGGCTTCATCACCCCGGATTTCGGCAGTTTGAACCCGATGGATTGCAGGAATTCGCCAGTCGCCTCCAGCTTGTCCAGCCCCGGCGTGTCATGCACGCGGTAAAGCAATGGCGAGTTCTCGGCCTCCAGAAATTCCGCCGCGGCGACATTCGCCTGGATCATGAATTCCTCGATCAGCCGGTGCGCCGTCAACCGCTCCGGCATCACGATCTCGGCAATCTCGCCATGCTCATTCAGCTTGATCTTGCGCTCAGGGATGTCGAGGTCGAGCGGGCCGCGCCGGTCCCGCGCCGCCGCCAGCGCGTCATAGGCGGCGAACAGCGGGCGCAGCACTGGCTCCAGCAGCGGCGCGGTCTCCTCGTCCGGGCGGCCGTCGATGGCGGCTTGCGCCTGCGCATAATGCAGCTTGGCATGCGAGCGCATCGCTGCGCGCATGAATGTGTGCTCGCGCTTACTCCCGTCTGCGCCGAACACCATGCGCACCGCGAGGCACAAGCGATCCTCGTGCGGGCGCAGCGAACATAGCTCATTAGACAGCTTTTCCGGCAGCATCGGCACGACGCGGTCGGGGAAGTACACTGAGTTGCCGCGCTTGAGCGCCTCTTGGTCGAGCGCAGTGTCTGGGCGCACATAAAACGCCACGTCGGCAATGGCCACGAGCACAACCCAGCCGCCCTTGTTGGCCGGATCATCGTCTGGCGCAGCCCAGACGGCGTCATCGTGATCGCGTGCGTCCTCCGGGTCGATGGTGATGAGCGGCAGATGGCGCAGGTCCTCATGCACGCTCAGGTCTGGCTCAGGGAGCTTGTCCAGTTCGCTCAACACCGGGTTCGGGAACTCGAAGGGCAGTTCATAGGCGTGGATCGCGATCAGGCTGATCGCGCGCTGCGATTTCGGATGCCCAAGCCGCTCGATCACGCGCGCAAGCTCGCCGAAGCGCCCGTGCCGCACGGTCTCGAAGCGCACCAGCTCACCATTCTCCGCTTCGCCGGTGCGGTCCGGCTCGACGCGCCACTCCTTGCGCTGCTTTTTCTCGATCGGTGTGATAAGGCCACCAGCGCCGTGAGCGCGAAACACGCCAAGCTGACGCATTTTTTCGCGGCTTAGCCGCCTGATCGGCCGCGCAATATACGCATAAGCGCCCTCTTCCGCCTCAACCTCCTCGGCCTCTGCCGGCGCAAGCCGCGCCAGAACCCGGTCACCAACGCCGACCGCCGCGCCCGGGCTTTTGCTGTCCGGAGCAATCAGGATGCGCGGCGGCGGGCCTTCGTCATCGGGCCAGGCCGCGGGCAGCGCGACAAACTCACCATCCGCATCGCGCCCAGTGATCTCTATGACGGTGACGTTCGGCAGCGCGCCAGGCTTGCGCAGATGCTTGCGCTTGCCCTTGATCAGGCCCTCGTTGGCCATCTCGCGCAAGAGTTGCTTTAACGCAATGCGGTCAGATCCCTTGATATGGAATGCGCGGGCGATCTCACGTTTGCCGACTTCGCCGGGAGACTCTTCGATGAAGGTGACGATCTCCTGCTTGCTGGGCAGCCGCTCGCGGCCGTCGTCGGGAGGTTTTCCACCTGGCCGGGATGATGTGTCGCTCGTCATGTCTTCCTTGCCGGGCCGTCCGGAGCTGTCGGGCAATTTATCGCTCCGAAGGGTCAGTATGCCCGCGCCAGCCGTGCGCGATCAACGGGCGCTGCCTGCTGTGGCATCTCCCGCCTTTCTTCCGCGCGCGG
>CAYVFK010000366.1:0-1745 GCA_964450925.1 uncultured Hyphomicrobiaceae bacterium
CAGACTGGTGCCCATGGCTGGGCCATGGATGCTAGCATGAATTGCGCTCATCCTTGTGCGTTAAGCTTCTTCGAGTGGATCATGCAAAGCCATAATCGCGGGCTCGCCCCGCGCGTCGAGCAGACCGTGGAACACGATGCCGACTTCCATGCGCTGCCGAGCGCAGATGCACTGCAGGCTGTCGATGCCACCCAGCAGGGCTTGAGATCTGATGAAGCCGCCCGTCGGCTGGGGCAGCACGGGGCGAACCGTTTACCAGAGCCGCCAAGGCGCAGCCCGATCCTGCGCTTCCTGAGCCATTTCAACAATGTCCTGATCTATGTGCTGCTCGGCGCCGCCATCGTAACCGCGCTCCTACAGCACTGGGTGGACACCGGTGTGATCCTCGCTGTCGTGGTGGTCAATGCGATCATCGGCTTCGTGCAGGAAGGCCGGGCCGAAAAGGCGATGGAGGCGATCCGGGGCATGCTCGCGCCACGCTCGGCGGTGCTGCGCGACGGGCAACGCCAGCAGGTGGACGCCGCGACACTGGTGCCCGGCGATATGGTTTTGCTGGAAGCCGGGGACCGTGTTCCCGCCGATCTACGGCTGATCGGGGCGCGCGGCCTCAAGGCCGAGGAGGCCATCCTGACGGGCGAGTCGGTGCCGGTCGACAAGGACACCCCGCCCGTCGCGCCGGACGCCGCGCTGGGAGACCGCGCCTCCATGCTGTTCAGCGGCACGCTCGTCGCGGCCGGAACGGGGCGCGGGGTCGTCGTCGCGACAGGCGCGCAAACCCAGATTGGCCGGATCAGCGGGATGCTGTCGCGGGTGGAAACGCTGACCACTCCGCTTGTGCGGCAGATGGATGTTTTCGCCCGCTGGCTGACCATCTTCATCCTGCTGGTCGCGGCGAGCATCTTCGCCTATGGCCACTACGTCGGCAAGATGCCGTTTTCCGAGCTGTTCATGGCCGTTGTCGGGCTCTCGGTCGCGGCGATTCCCGAAGGCCTGCCGGCCGTGCTGACGATCACGCTTGCGGTGGGCGTGCAGGCTATGGCGAGGCGCAACGCGATCGTCCGCCGCCTGCCTGCGATCGAGACGCTCGGCTCGGTCTCTGTGATCTGCTCGGACAAGACCGGCACGCTGACCCGCAACGAAATGATGGTGGTCTCGCTTGCCACGGCGCAGCGGATTTACGAGGTCACTGGCGAGGGCTACGCGCCCGAGGGCGATATTCGCTTGGACGATGAGGCGATCGAACCGGATGCAAACGAGGAACTGATAGTGTTCGCCCGCGCCGCGGCGCTGTGCAACGACGCCGTGCTGCATGATGCGCCAGACGGCTGGCGCATCGAAGGCGACCCGATGGAAGGCGCGCTGCTGGCGCTTGCCGGCAAGATTTGGCGCGAAGGACCGGAGCCGTTCAACAACTGGACGCGCACCGATGCGATCCCATTTGATGCCACGCATCGCTATATGGCGGTGGTCCATCACGATCACGAGGGCCACGCCAGCATCCACGTGAAGGGCGCCCCGGAGGTTTTGCTGGGCATGTGCGCGGATCAGCGCACGGCGGCTGGCGGGACCGAGCAGCTGGACATCGACTACTGGCACGAGATGACTGACTGCCTCGCCGCGCAGGGGCAACGCGTGATTGCCGTGGCCGCGCGGCCCGTGGCGCAGGATCACAAGATCCTCAATAAGGACGATCTCTACGGACAACTGACCCTGATCGGCCTGATCGGGCTGATCGACCCGCCGCG
>CAYVFK010000367.1:0-1728 GCA_964450925.1 uncultured Hyphomicrobiaceae bacterium
GTCACCTCGACATTTTCATGGATCTCCGCGCCAGTCTCGCGCAGTTCCGCGCCGGCTGTGCGGCAGGCTGCTATGACCTTCTCGCCACGCGCCTTGAGCTGGCGGGTCAGTTCCAGCCCGATCCCACGGTTTGCGCCCACGACGACGTATCGCGCCATTGTCGATCTCCTTGTGATTGTTCCGCGCTTGCGATTGTTCTGCGCTCGATTGGGTCTGAAAACTCAACGCGACCCTACCGTGTTGCATTGCAGCGTGAAAGCTTAGGCCGGGGCAATGACGCAGGCGTGACCGGCCGCGCATGTGGAAAAGCCTGGGCAATGCGAGCGTCTGCCCCTGGCATGTTATGATTCTATCGATTCGGCGATGGAAACTGGGGGAGCAGGCATATGGCAGTGGCCGAGAAGGCGCCCGAGGCGACAGGCCCGTCCGCGAAAGGCTCGACTAAGGACTGGGTGAACTACGAGGTCGATCTGTGGTGGACCGACCTGAACACGACCGAGATTGGCGTCTATCAGCATTCGCGTCACAAAGCGAAATCGCGCCAGTTCACCACCGACAGCGACATCTTCGGTGAGGTGAAGGAGGACGGCGCGCGGACTCACCTGGTTACTTACCGCGAGGGCGCTTGGGACGACAGCGAGGACATGTCAAAACGCCTTGTCATCAAGTTGTTCACAGAAAGCATGACGTGGCGTGCGACCATGGATCTGATGATCGGGCGCAGCCTTCAGCTCTCCTTCGGCGCGGGCGGCTTCCCGGTCATGGCATTTTCGGTCAATGTCTCGGGCCACAACCAGATCATTCATGTTGAGCGCACAGCGCGCAAGTGGCCGGGCTTCCCCGAGAAATTTTCATTCTTCGTTCTCAAAGATGGCGAACCCTTTCTCTACAAGCTGCGTCGCAAAGTCATCAGCATCGGGCCTGATTACGTCCTTTATGACCATCATAATGAAAAGATCGGTGTGCTCGACGGCAAGCTGGTCACGCTCGGGGGGCATTGGGACGTGAAGCTGCGCGCCGATCACGACGACCGCATCCTGAACTGCGTCTTGCAGCTGTTTTGCGCAATGCTGCGCTTTAACAAGGCGTGCCGCGCTCATGTCGAGGATCTTGTCCAGCGCATGGAGAAACGCGAACTCCGGCCGCAACTCGCACATCATGAGGTTGATCTGTATCTCAACCCGCGGCGCGTGCGCTGAGGTTTAGCCGGTAACGCGAACATCAGCGCCCGGCCCGGCGGCGGCAAGCAGCTTGCGCAGTTCCAGTTCGCGCAACGCGATGCATCCTTCGGTGGGTGCAAAATCTGGGGCGGCGAGATGAATGAAGATCGCGCTGCCCCGGCCACGGCTGCGAGGGATATCGTTGTAGCCGAGCACGACGACGAGATCGTACAGATGGTCGTCTCGCCAGAGAAGCTCATGACGGGCGGGGTAGGGCAGGCGCACCCGCCGGTTGTAGTTACGGTCGCGCGGGTCATCGCACCAGCCGTGGTCTGGGCAGATTGGCGAGACGGGCAGGCGCGTCATCGGACGGGCCACACGATCCGCGCGGTAGAGCACTTCGCGCATTGGCCAGAGTCCGATGGGCGTTGCGCCGTCACCCTCAAATTTGCGAGCGCGGCGTCCCCCGCGCCCCAGCGCGCAGGGCAGGCACAGCGGCCCGAGTGTTGCGAAGCCGCGCGGCGCGGCCAGAGATCGGGCGTGGATATTCACGCGGATTTGCATTTTC
>CAYVFK010000368.1:0-1724 GCA_964450925.1 uncultured Hyphomicrobiaceae bacterium
GGCGTGAATATCTTCTACACCGCGCCAACGGCCATCCGCGCGCTGATGGGCGCGGGCAACGGTCACGTGACCAAAACCAGCCGCAAATCGCTCAAGCTGCTCGGGTCTGTCGGCGAGCCGATCAACCCCGAGGCGTGGGAATGGTTCTACAACGTCGTCGGCGAAGGCCGCTGCCCGATCGTCGACACCTGGTGGCAGACCGAGACCGGCGGAATTCTGATCTCTGCGTTGCCCGGCGCCATCGACCTGAAGCCGGGTTCGGCCACCCTGCCATTCTTCGGCGTGCAGCCCGGGCTGGTCGATAATGAAGGCAACCTTATCGAAGGTGCTGGCTCCGGCAACCTCGTGATACGGGACTCCTGGCCGGGCCAGATGCGCACGGTCTACCGCGACCACGACCGCTTCGTTCAGACCTATTTCAGCACCTATCCGGGCATGTATTTCACCGGCGACGGCGCAAAGCGCGACGAAGATGGCTTTTACTGGGTCACGGGGCGCGTCGACGACGTGCTGAATGTCTCTGGCCACCGCATGGGCACCGCGGAAATCGAGTCCGCGCTGGTCGCGCACCCCAAGGTGTCGGAGGCCGCTGTCGTGGGCTATCCGCACGACATCAAGGGCCAGGGCATCTACGTGTATGTCACCCTGATGTCCGGCGAGCAGCCAAGCGAAGAGCTGCACAAAGAACTGCGCGACTGGGTGCGCAACGAGATCGGCCCGATCGCCTCACCCGACATCATCCAGTTCGCCAGCGGATTGCCGAAGACACGCTCGGGCAAAATCATGCGCCGGATACTGCGCAAGATTGCTGAGGACGACTTCTCTAATCTGGGCGACACTTCGACGCTGGCCGAACCAGCGGTGGTCAATGAGCTGATCGAGCATCGGCAGAACCGGGCCTCGGCTTAACCCGGACCGGGCGGCGGCGAAAGCCGTCGCGCGGCCACCGCCTGCGTCTCACACCTTTATTTCCGCGCTTGGATCGCTACATGCCCGCAGTAGATGTTTCGCGACGGCGATGCGAAGGGAGGCACTATGTTCGGACGCAGCTATTATCTTTTCTCGCTGCTCGGTTTTCGCATCGGACTGGACGCCTCGTGGTTCATCCTTGCCTGCCTGATCGTGTGGTCGCTTTCGACAGGCTATTTCCCGACTGTCCGACCTGGCCTCGCACAAACCGAATATTTGTGGATGGGCGTGCTCGGCGCGCTGGGATTGTTCGCCTCGCTGATCTTTCACGAACTGGCGCATGCCGTGGTCGCGCGCCAACACAATTTGCGTATCTCGGGCATCACGCTGTTTGTGTTCGGCGGAGTCGCTCAGCTTGAGGAGGAGCCGCGCACCGCGAAAGCCGAGTTCCTCGTCGCCATCGCCGGGCCCATCGCCAGCTTCTTCCTGGCGATCTTGTTTTTCGTCATTACCACGTTGGGCCTGTCTTCAGGCATCGAATCCTTGATGTCCGTGATCGCCTATCTCGCACTCATCAATTTCATTTTGGCTGTGTTCAATCTTATCCCAGCCTTTCCGCTCGATGGCGGGCGCATCCTGCGCGCGATCCTGTGGTGGTGGAGCGGCAATATGTCAAAAGCCACCCGCACTGCGGCCATGGTCGGCGGTGGGCTGGGTATCGCGCTGATGGCTTTCGGCGCATACAACGCCTTCACCGGTATCGTCGTTGCCGGCATGTGGCAAATCCTGATCGGCTTTTTCATCTACCGCGCGGC
>CAYVFK010000369.1:0-1718 GCA_964450925.1 uncultured Hyphomicrobiaceae bacterium
GTCTTGTAAAACTCATAAAGCCGGCCATGCGCCGCGCGCCAGGCGTCCGGCTTCTCCCGCTCCAGCCGCGCCCCGAAATATTCGCGCACCAGCGGATGCGCATCGAGCCGCTTGTCCGCGTCCCCGGCCGGCGACAGCAGCCCGGTGGTCCGCAGCCGGTCAATCGCCGCGTTCCACTGCGTTTGCGGCACCTCGTCCTCGCCCGCACTGGTCAGATCATGCAGCGGCGGGCTGAGCAGGATGTTCAACACCTCACGCTCCACCGGCCGGTCGAACAGCCCCATCAGCCGCAAAAGCGCCAATTGCCGCCCGGCAGCGGTGCCCAGCGCCCTCGGCGAATTGAGCTTCGGCTTGGGTTCCAACTCACCCAAGTTCAGCCAGTGCTTGATCCGCGAGACCATCGTATACGGGTGGCCAATGCGCAGCTGCCGCGCCAGTTCCCAGTCATAGTTGATCTCATAAGCGCGCATCACCCGGAACGGATCGCGCTCGTCATCGCCGCCCAGATCGACCACGCGCGGGAGCCTGTCGCGCTGGCGTATATCGCCGTCAAAATTCACCGCGAGAAACCGGCCGACCAGGTTGAGCGCCAGCGCGTGACCGCGCAGATCGCGCGCCAGCTGCTGCATTTCGCGCTCGGTGCCGACAACGCCGCGCGCCTTGAGCAGTTCGACAGCCGGGATCGGCGCATCGGGGGCGTCCTTGCTGCGCTCGGTGGCCAGCGCCTCCAACCGCGCCTTGACGACCAGCGGCGCGGCCATCTGCCTCAGATCGGCGAGCGGTATGCGGCTGGTGATCAGGCACAAACCCGGGTTGTAAAGCGCGAGTTGGCTCAGCAATGTCCGCAGGCCGGCATCCTTCAGGCCGCCGCTGATACCGCTGTGCGCGCCGCGCCCGCCGCCAGTGCGCCCGGCGGGGTATTGCATCGGCTCCATCCCGTCGAGCACCAGGATCGCGGGTTGCCGCGCCACAAGTTGAAACAGCTTGCGGCCTTTGGCGTCCTGCGATTTGAGCGGCTCGCCGTCATAGCCGAAAAACGCCAGCGCGGCCGCGAAGAATTCGTCCGCCGAGGCCTGGCGCTGCTCATGCGTGCCCTGGCTGTAGAACGACCACGCGAACACCTTGTGCGCGCCGCGAAAATTCGTCGTGGCCAGCCGCTGGAGAAAGGTCGAGACCAGCGCGGTCTTGCCGGTGCCGCCGACGGCATCCAGCACGATGATGTTGGCGAGCGCGCCGGTCCATGCGCCGCGCAGGCGCGCCAGATCAGCATCGCGCCCGAACAGCGTGTCGGAATAGGTCTGCGGCAAGCGGATATCGATGTCGTGTTCGCCCGGCCCCCGGCCCGAGCGCAGCACCAGCGTTGCCTTTTCCGCCTTGTCGTCGAGGCTGGCGTTCAGGGCTGCGAGCAGTTCGTCTGGCGCGGCCAGCGCTTCATCGAGCATCAGGCCGTGCAGGCGGCTGAACGGCAGCGGCACCTTTTTGTGGCAATCGTCGATGAACAGTGGATAGAGTTTGAAGGCACCGTCAGCGCGCTCGGCTTCGCCCACCACCCAGCGGGATTTGACCGAGGTTTCCGACCACAGCACGATGACGCGGCCCGCGCGCTCCAGCGCGGCGGTGATGACAGCGTTGAAGCCGTCGCCGGCCTCCAGTTCGCGCTCGTCTCGCCAGACCGTCAGGCCCTTGCTCAGCAGCAGCGCTTCAAGCGCCTTGGCGTG
>CAYVFK010000370.1:0-1717 GCA_964450925.1 uncultured Hyphomicrobiaceae bacterium
CATCCGGCAGCCAGGTATGCACCGGCCACATCGGCATCTTGACCGCGAACGAGGCCAGAAACGCCAGCCACAGCCAGGTCTGCATCCCCGGCGGGAAATCGTAATTCAGCAGTGTCGGGATATCGGTGGTGCCCGCCTCGTTGTACATGACCAGGATCGCCACCAGCATCAGCACCGAGCCGAGCAGCGTATACAAGAAGAACTTCAGGCTCGCATAGACCCGGCGCGCGCCGCCCCACACGCCGATGATCAGGAACATCGGGATCAGCCCGCCCTCGAAGAACAGGTAGAAGACGACCAGATCGAGCGCGCAGAACACGCCGATCATCAGCGTCTCCAGCACGAGGAACGCGATCATGTATTCGCGCACGCGCTCCTTGATCGACGTCCAGCTCGCGAGGATGCACAGCGGCATGACAAAGGTCGTTAGGATCACGAACAGCATCGAGATGCCGTCCACACCGACATGGTAGGTGATGCCGGTGGCGAACCAGGCGTATTTCTCGACGAACTGGAAATCCGCCGTGGTGGGGTCGAACTCCGCCCAGATCAGCAGCGACAGCGCGAAGGTGATGACCGTGGTCCACAGCGCGACGTAGCGGGCGTTGCGCGCGGCGATCTCGTCATTACCGCGGATCAGGAAGATGAACAGCGCGCCGGCGAGCGGCAGGAAGATCGTCGCTGAGAGGATCGGCCAGTCGGACATGCCTTAAAAGCCTCCCCGGCTCAGGATCAGATAAAGGAAATAGCTGATGATGAGCGCGACGCCGACCAGCATGATGAACGCGTAGTGGTAGATGAAGCCGGTTTGGAGCCGCACCACGCGGGCGGTAATGTCGATGACGCGCGCGGAAATACCGTCCGGCCCCAGCCCGTCGATGATCGCGCCGTCGCCGATTTTCCAGAACTGGCGCGCGAGCCACTTGTAGGGGCGCACGAAGATCCAGTCATACAGCTCGTCGATGTACCACTTGTTGAGCAGGAACAGGTGGATCGGCTTGAACATGCGCGTCAACAGCCCAGGGACGGCGGGGAACGCCATGTAGCTGAGCCAGGCGACGCCGAGACCCAGCACCATCGCGACCGATGGCGAAGCGACCACCCAACCCGGAACGTGATGCAAATCCTCGATGATGGTGTTGCCTGGCGCGGTGAACAGCGATGCGCCCCAGAAATCCGCATAGCCGTCGCCAATGAAATACTCCTTGAAGGCGAAGCCTGCGCCGAGTGCCCCGATCGCCAGCACGATCAGCGGCACGGTCATCACCGGCGGCGATTCGTGCGCCTTCTGGAAGGTCTCATCGCTCATGTGCGGCGTGCCGTGGAATGCCATGAACATCAGCCGCCAGGAATAGGCCGAGGTGAGGAACGCCGCAATCACCGTCGCCCAAAATGCATAGATCGCGATCGGGTCTGCCGCCGCATAGGCCGCTTCGACCACAGCATCCTTGGAGTAGTAGCCCGCCGTCAGCGGGAAGCCGGTCAGCGCCAGCGTGCCGATCAGCATCATTGCCCAGGTCAGCGGGATCTTGCGCGCCAGTCCGCCCATCTTGCGCAGATCCTGCTCCTCGTGCAGCGCGTGGATGACTGAACCCGCGCCAAGGAATAAAAGCGCCTTGAAAAAGGCGTGGGTGAACAGATGGAAGATCCCGACCGAATAGGCCCCCACCCCCAGCGCGACGAACATGTAGCCAAGCTGCGAGCAGGTCGAATAGGC
>CAYVFK010000371.1:0-1715 GCA_964450925.1 uncultured Hyphomicrobiaceae bacterium
GGCGTCTCGATGCGCGAGGCGATTGCCGCATGAGGCTGTCGCGCGCCGAACGCAGCCTGCTGTCGGACTGGTGGTTCTCCATCGACCACAGGTTGCTGGCGGGCGTCCTGTTTCTCATGCTGGCAGGGCTGGTGATGTCGTTCGGTGCGGGGCCGTCTGCGGCCGCCCGTCATGGGCTTCCAGATTTTCACTTCGTGGAGCGCCATATCGCGTTTCTGCTGGGCGCGCTCGCGGTTCTGGTGACGGTATCGGCGCTGGGGCCACGCGGCGTGCGCCGCCTTGCGTTACTCCTGTGCATCGTTGGGCTGGCGCTGATGGCCGCGGCGCTGTGGCAGGGTGTGGAGCGTAACGGCGCGGTGCGCTGGCTTCATCTCGGCGGCTTCGCCATGCAGCCCTCCGAAATCGTCAAGCCGGGCTTTGTCGTCGTGAGCGCCTGGCTGCTGTCGGAGGGCGCGCGCCGCAACGATGTTCCGGCGACGCCGCTTGCCATCGGTCTGCTGCTGGTTTTCGCCGCCGTACTGGCCATGCAGCCGGATATAGGTCAAGTGGCGCTGATCTCGCTGGTATGGGCGGGAATGTTTTTGGCAGCAGGGTATCCGTTGCGCTGGATGCTGGCGATTGCGTGCGCTGGCGTCGTTGCCCTCGTTGCAGCCTACTGGGCCATTCCGCATGCCACAGAGCGAATCGACGCCTTCATGGGCTGGGGCAGCAGCATGGGCGAGCAAACCGCCATCGCCCTGTCCGCCTTCACCGAGGGCGGATGGTTCGGGCGCGGGCCGGGCGAAGGCGTTCTCAAGACACGGCTGCCCGACGCCCACAACGATTATGTGTTCGCCGTGGTTGCCGAAGAGCTTGGAATTGCTGCCTGTTTGCTGCTGGTCTCGGTCTATGCGTTCGTCAGCTTGCGCGCCGGCGCAGCCGCACTGAGACAAAAAAGCCCGTTCATTCGAGTGAGCATCAGCGGTCTTGCCATGCTGTTCGGTTTTCAAGCGCTGATTAATATGGCAGTTAATGTCAATCTGCTGCCAGCGAAGGGGATGACGCTGCCATTCATCTCGTATGGCGGGTCGTCGCTGGTTTCCATGGCGGTGACCATGGCGATGGTGCTGGCGCTGGCACGGCGCTGGCCGGACGCCGCGGCATCACACTGGTCAGAACAAGAGGCCGATTTGCGGGCCGCCCGCCGCGCCGGCTCGCCACGGGGGATACAGACGTGACGCGACCTTCGATCGTGATGACCGCCGGTGGAACGGGCGGGCACCTGTTTCCAGCCAAGTCGCTGGCGCAGGAGCTGAACTGGCGCGGCTACGCTATCGATCTGATCACCGACACGCGCAGCGACAAGTTTGGCTCCGACTTCCCCGCGCGTGAGGTCTATCGCGTGCGCTCGGCCACCTTCAAGGGCCGCTCGCCGATCGAGGCGACCAAGACGGTGGCCAAGCTGTCGAGCGGCTTTCACATGGCCTACCGTATCCTCGGCGAGATCAAGCCAAAGGCCATGATCGGATTCGGCGGCTACCCGACCATCCCGCCGATGCTTTCGGCCCTGACCCGCGGCATCCCGACCCTGATGCACGAGCAGAACGCCGTGATGGGCCGGGCCAATCGCCTGCTCGGGCCGATGGTCCGCGCAATCGCCTTTTCCTTTGAGGACACGAAATTTCTCGAAGGCAAGCTGCTCAACAAGGCTTATCTGACCGGTACGCCGCTGCGCC
>CAYVFK010000372.1:0-1714 GCA_964450925.1 uncultured Hyphomicrobiaceae bacterium
ACCTGCACGTAAAGATCGCGGACGAAGACGCGGAGATCATCCGCGGCCTCGATCTCACCGTGCCGAAGGGCGAAGTCCACGCGATCATGGGGCCGAACGGCTCGGGCAAGTCCACGCTGGCTTACGTGCTCGCGGGCAAGGACGATTATGAGGTCACCGACGGCGAAATCCTGTGGGACGGTGAAAACCTGCTGGATATGGAACCCGACGAGCGCGCCCGCGCGGGCGTGTTCTTGGCGTTCCAGTATCCGCTGGAGATCCCCGGCGTCGGCTCGATGACCTTCCTGCGCACGGCCGTCAACGCCCACCGCAAGGCGCGCGGCGAGGCGGAGATGAGCACGCCGGACTTCATGAAGCTGGTGCGCCAGAAGGCCGCCGATCTCTCCATCTCGATGGACATGCTCAAGCGCCCGGTCAATTCCGGCTTTTCCGGCGGCGAAAAGAAGCGCTTCGAAGTGCTGCAGATGTCGCTGCTGGAGCCGGGCCTGTGCGTTCTGGATGAGACCGATTCTGGCCTCGACATCGACGCCGTGCGGATTGTGTCGGAAGGCGTGAACAAGCTACGCGATCCGAACCGGGCGATCCTGGCCATAACCCACTATCAACGGTTGCTCGACTACATCGTGCCGGACCACGTCCATGTGCTGATCGATGGCCGTATCGCGCGTTCTGGCGACAAGAGCCTGGCGCTGGAGCTGGAGAAATCCGGCTATGCCGCTTATGGCGAGCAGGCCGCGTGATGGAGGCCGCCATGAATATTGAAGCGCCCGTTCAGGTGAGGGACGATCACTCGCCGGCCGAGGCCGATATCCTGCGCTCGTTCGAGACGCAGATCGCGGCGGAAAGCGACTCCCGGCTACGCGATCTTCGCGAACGCGCAATCGCAGCGTTCGCCCGCGCGGGCCTGCCGCACCGCCGCGTGGAGGAATGGAAGTACACCGATCTGCGCGCGAAGATGCGTGAGGCGTTCGCGCCTGCACCCCGCGCGGAAGCGAGCGAGGCGGAAATCGAGCGGGCTATCGGGCATTTCGGCGCGCTCGATGCGCATGTCGTGGTGTTCGTGAACGGATACCACCAGCCGCTGCCCGCTGCGGATACGCCGAACGTCCAAGTGATGAGCCTGGACCAGGCGCTGGAAGTCGCGCCGCAGTGGTTTGACGCCACGTTCGGGCAGGTCAACCCTCAGGAAGCCGAGCCGGTTGCAAGCCTCGCCACGGCTTTCATGAGCGACGGGGCGGTGATCCGAATCACTCCATCGGCGAATGGTGCTGCGGCCAAGCCAATCCATCTGGTGAGTCTGACCACAGGCGATCAGCCGGGACGCGTGGCGACGCGCAACCTGATCCGGGTTGAAGCAGGCGCGCAAGCCACTGTCATCGAGCACTACGCCAGCCTCGGCGATACGGCGTTCCACACGTTCACGATGACGGAGGTTCTGGCCGAAGAGGGCGCGCGGATCGAGCATGTGAAGGTGCAGGACGAAAACACTGCCGCAACGCATCTGGCAAGCTGGAACCTGCGGCTGGCGGCCAGCGTAAATTACCGCGCCACGCATCTGAATGTCGGCAGCGCGCTGACCCGCAACCAGGTCTTCCTGCGCTATGCCGGCGAAGGTACGACAGCCGCCGTCAACGGTGTTTGCCTCGGACGCGGCGCGCAGCATTTCGATACGACAATGGTGATCGAACATGCAGTGCCACAATGCGTGAGCCGC
>CAYVFK010000373.1:0-1704 GCA_964450925.1 uncultured Hyphomicrobiaceae bacterium
GGATCGCGTGGGGGCTGATGCCGGGGTGGCTCGACAGCACGATCGTCGGGACCGGGTGCACATGCACGCCCAGCCGGCGCAGCGCGAAGGAGGCCGCGGAATTGCCGACATGGCCGTAGACGACCTGCGAGGAAATGGTGAGGACGGTGGGCATGGGCTGATCCAAAAGCGCGGTTCCCGCGAATACTTAGCATGACCCAAACATCCAACAAACCGACGGTCCTTTACGACGGCGCATGCCCGTTATGCGTGCGCGAGATCGCGTTCTACCGGCGCTTGCGCGGCGCGGACCGGCTGGAGTGGCGCGACATCAGCACCGCGCCGGACGGCGTCGAGGTCTGCGGCGTGAACGCGGCGAGCGCCAAGGCCCGCTTTCACGTCGTCATGCCGGACGGACGCCTGCGCGTCGGCGCTGCCGGTTTCATCGAGATCTGGAAACACCTGCGCGCCTTCCGCTGGCTCGGCTGGCTGACCGACAACGCCCCAAGCCGCTGGCTTCTCGATCGCGGCTATGACATATTCCTGCGCGTGCGGCCCCGGCTTCAGCGGTTTGTCGCCCGCCGCGTATGAAACTGCGCCAAGCTGTCGCACGTTCGAGCGTCGCAGCGCGCCGTTTCCCCGCTGAATGATCGCATCAACGGACTGGTATCATGCTTGAAGTCATCGCCGTCACGGTTCTGCTCCTGTTCATCATTCCAGCTTTGATTTATGGAATTGCCTTCGTCCTGAATGTCCTGTTCAACAGCCGCAACAAGCAATAGTTTGCTCGCCCTGTCGCGTATGCGTAGGCATGCTTGGACGCGCCACTGCCATCCATCTGTGAGGGTTGGCGCGTGATCATCCCCCGCCGCAGCGTTCTTTACATGCCCGGCGCCAACGCGCGGGCGCTCGAAAAGGCGCGATCACTGCCCGCTGATTGCCTGCTGTTTGATCTGGAGGACTCCGTCGCACCGGAAGAGAAATCGCTCGCGCGCGATCAGGTGATGGCCGCGGTACAGGCCGGGGGCTACGCGCCGCGCGAAGTCGTCATCCGCGTCAATGCGCTGTCAACACCTTGGGGTGGCGAGGATCTGCGCATGGTGGCGGGTGCCGAGGCCGATGGCATCTTGCTGCCGAAGGTGGATGGGCCGGAGGCGCTCGCCGCTGTGCGAACAACGCTGGCGGATTACGGCGCGCCGACCGACCTCGCGCTGTGGGCGATGCTGGAGACGCCGCTGGCCATCATACGCGCCGACCAGATCGCCGCAGCGGCGGCCAGCGAGTTCTACCCGCTCACCGTCTTCGTCATGGGCACCAACGATCTTGCCAAGGAAACCCGCGCCGCGCTCACACCGGATCGCGCCCCGATGCTGGGCTGGCTCTCCACCTGCGTGCTCGCCGCGCGGGCCTATGGGTTGGAGATCATCGACGGCGTGTTCAACGACTTCGCGGATGACACCGGCTTCGCGGCGGAGTGCGAGCAGGGCCACGAACTGGGCATGGACGGCAAGACGCTGATCCATCCGCGCCAGATCGAGCCCTGCAACCTCGCTTTCTCGCCCTCGGCGGATGAGGTCGAGCGCGCGCGCGAGATCATCGCGGCGTTCGACAAGCCGGAAAACGCAGGCAAGGGCGCCATCTCGATCAGTGGGCGCATGGTCGAGCGGCTGCACGCCGACATGGCGCGACGCACCGTGGCGCTGGCCGAGGCGATCAACGCGCGCG
>CAYVFK010000374.1:0-1691 GCA_964450925.1 uncultured Hyphomicrobiaceae bacterium
AACTGAAAACGCTGGACGCGAAAATCGCGCATATGGGCGGGTTGTGCGAGCAGCTGCTTGCTCAGGCCATCGAGGCACTCGAAAAAAACGATCCCGGGCTGGCCGAAAATGTCATCTCGCGCGACAAGAATATCGACCAGCTCGAAAACGAGATCGAGGAGTTGGCCGTCCAGATGATCGCACGGCGTCAGCCGGTTGCGCTTGATCTACGCCAGATCATCACCGCCATTCGCGTCGCCAGCGACCTAGAGCGCATCGGCGATCTGGGCAAGAACATCTCCAAACGCACCCTCGCCATCGCTGGAGAGCCGCAACCCAAGCGAGCCATGCTGGGCCTGAAGCATATGGGTCTGCAAGCGCTGCAACAGCTCAAGGATGTCCTCGACGCCTATGCCACCCGCGACGCGGAAAAAACCAAGCGCGTATGGAACGACGATTACGAGATCGATGCGATGTATAATTCGTTGTTCCGCGAGTTGCTGACATACATGATGGAAGACCCGCGCAGCATTACGCTCTCCACCCACTTGCTCTTTGGCGCGAAGAACATCGAACGTATTGGCGATCACGTCACCAACATCGCGGAAATGAGTTTTTTTATGATCACCGGAGATACGCTGACCGAAGGTCGCCCGAAAAGCGACAACACAAGTCTGCTATCGCCCGCTGAGGCCGAGGGAGGCTCGAAAGATAACCGCTAGAGTTGCACCCGAGGTACGGCTGAATGTCGGCTAAGGTTCTGGTCGTCGAGGACGAAGAGCCCTTGGCAATGCTGCTTCGTTACAACCTCGAAGCGGAAGGGTTTAACGTTACGGTCGTCTCGCGTGGCGAAGACGCGGAAGTTTCCGTCACCGAAGACGCGCCTGACTTGATTGTCCTGGACTGGATGCTGCCAGGCCTGTCGGGCCTTGAATTATGCCGTCGGCTTCGGGCCAGCCGTGAAGGGCGCAGTATCCCCATTATCATGCTCACTGCACGCGGCGAGGAGACAGACCGTATCAGGGGCTTGACCATTGGCGCGGATGATTACGTCGTCAAGCCGTTTTCATTGCCCGAACTGCTGGCGCGCATCCGTGCGATCCTGAGGCGCACCAGCCCAAGCCGCTTGCAGGACACGCTTGAAGTCGGCGACATCGTCATGGACCGCGAGGCTCACCGCGTTTTCCGCGGCGGACGCGAATTGCGGATCGGCCCGACCGAATACCGCCTCCTCGAATTCATGATGGAAAGCCCGGGGCGCGTCTTCACCCGCAGCCAGCTGCTGGATGGCGTCTGGGGCCGCGATGTGTATGTCGATGAGCGCACAGTGGACGTCCATATCGGACGGCTGCGCAAGGCGCTCAATCGCGGTCGCGACGATGATCCGATCCGCACAGTGCGCGGAGCGGGCTATGCCTTTGGCGAAAAATTTGCCAACAAGACCGGGACCAGTGCATAACACTATGCACGTAGCGAGACTATCATCTCGCGCAATAACTGCATGTGTTAAGACGATTTTAGAATTGTCAGCCAGGCGGTGAGCCGTTCGGTTCATTCAGAACAAGAACGCTCTAAGCTGCGCATGGATACGGCTCACCTCTTCCCCCCGGCTACCGTTCACGCCGCAGCTTTTTGCGCCTCCCGCCGACGCGTCGTCTGCTGAAACGCCATCGCCGCATGACGCTCACAGTACGGCCCATGATCCGCTTTCT
>CAYVFK010000375.1:0-1687 GCA_964450925.1 uncultured Hyphomicrobiaceae bacterium
AGATCATGGGCTTCTCCCGGTTTGCCCGGATGGGGACGGCGCATCTTTGCCATTGTGAGCGAAGCGAAGCAATTGTGTGTTCGCGATGGTGTATGAGGTTGGATTGCTGCGGCGTATCGGCCTCGCCATGACGTTGCTTGCAGCGGCTTAGAGTGCGCCGGGGCGCCTCGTCGCGGCGCAAGTGGTCAAAGAAAAAACGGAGGCGCGAACGCCCCCGTTATCAAGTTTGCTCGGACGCTTTCGAGCCCGCGGTTATTTCAGCGGCTCCAATTCGGGTTCCGGAGCGCCGAAGTTGTGCGTGAGGCCGACGGTCACGATGTCGATGTCGCCCGTCGCTTCGCCCAAGAAGCTAGCGGTAGCCGGATCACAAGGTTGGGGCTGGCAAATCGGCGAGTCTTCCACAAACAGATGACTATAGCCGAAGTCCAGCTTTGTACTTTCGCTAAGTTTCGTGGTGAAACCCGCGCTCAACCAAATGCGCTCGTCGTCCGGCAGCAGCACGTTGCGGGTGTCGTCCTTGATGGGTGAAATTTCGTATCCGAGGCCGCCACGCAGGATCGTGTCCGGTGACCAGGCGTATTCTACACCGCCGGAGAAGTACCAGCCATCTTCATATTCTAGGGTTAGCTGGTCGACAGGGGTGCCGCCATCGTCAAGAATTTGAGGCGTGCCGAGCCGGCTCCAGTTGGTCCATTCGACCGTGCCGAGTACGCGGAAGCGTTCGCTGACCTGCTGACTGAAGCTGGCGGTGACCACCTCAGGAAGCGTCAGGTCTGCGGTCACAGACTGTCCGGCCGCAGCACAACCTCCCAGAGCCAAATTTGTTAGTCCCGTGCCAGCACACGTGCCGTGAAGTTCGACGTCGATCGGGGAGCGGTAGCCGATGCCGAGGCTCGTGCGCGATGTCGGTTTCCACGTTATGCCAACCGTCGCGCCGACGCCCCAGTCATCACCCTCAGTTTCGCGACCCGGAGGACTACCGCCCGGCGCAGGGCCGCTCCGTACCCGGACATCCGTATATTGGACCTGCGCGCCCAGGCCGACCGTAACCGTGTCTGTCAGCTTGTAGGCCAGATTAGGATTGATGTTGACCGTAAAAATCTTGGAGGTGATCGCGAGCGGCGAACCAGCCCAGTCCGTGTTGTCCGGCTTGGTTGTGAAGCCATAGCCCGAGTTCAGGCCAACGCCCAAGAACAGGCGTTCGTTGACTTGGTAGTTGGCATAGGTTGCCGGGATGAATGTCGGATCGCCAATCTCCCCAGAGTCGGACCCGAGCGGTAAAAAGGCCCCGCCCGTCGCCTCAATCTCCCGATGCGGCAACACCAGCGCCGCGTTCACCGACACGTTTGTCCCCGGCGCGGCCGCGGCCGCCGCCGAGTTCCAGAACATCGAGCTGAGATCATCGCCCGCCGCGCTGCCCGCGAACGACATGCCCTGGTAGTACGATGATTGCTCGCGCACCGCGAAGGCGCCCGCGAACGCCGATGTGCTCGCCACCAGACCGGCGCACAGCGCCGCGCCAGCCACGCTCCAGCGTGTGAAGTTCTTACCTGCCGACATGTGTTTTACATCCCCCTATGACTCGGGCCCTAGCCGTAAACGGCTGTTTCGTGACGCAGACCTTATCGCTTATGTGACAAAACTATTTCACGAAGGCGGCCCGACGCCAGCATTGTGATTCGCGGGC
>CAYVFK010000376.1:0-1681 GCA_964450925.1 uncultured Hyphomicrobiaceae bacterium
ACGTCGCGCGCCGCGCGCGAAACCGGGCTGGTTGACAGGGAGACGGCGGAGAGCTGGCGCATTGCGCACGAAAAGGCCGAAGCGGCGATCATCGGCCATGTCGATATGCTGGCTCTGCCGCGGGGTTAGAGCGATTTGCTATCTGGTTGAGCTGGAACCTAGCATCATGATTTTAAGCGCGATTTTTCCTGAAGACCGGTTCCCGCTTTTCGGATCGCGCTTTAGATCATCCGGCTAAGTACGCCGTCGCGCCGGACGATGCCGTGATAGAGCCCGGCGGCGATGTGCAGCACGGCCACGCCCGCGAGGAAGAACCCCAGATAGCCATGGATCCACAGCAACAGCTTGGACAACTCTCGGTCCTCGCCGATCAGCGCCGGCATCTCGAACAGCCCGAAGAATGGAACCGGCGCGGGAAATGCAGATGTGCCTGCCCAGCCGAGGAGCGGCATAGCGACCAGCAGCACGTAAAGCGTGACATGCACGATCCGTGAGACGAGGTACTGCGTCGGTGTCAGCGCACCAGACGCTGCGGGCGCGCCGAGGGTCAGCCGGTAGCCGATGCGCATGGCCATGAGCGCGAGCACCAGCACGCCAAACGCTTTGTGCAGGCTGTAAAGGTCATTGGTAAGCGCGCGCGAGAGATCGAAGTTCACCATCAGGATCCCCGATGGGATCAGAAACATCACGCAAGCCGCGACAGCCCAGTGCAGGAACTTCGCCGCGAGCGAATACTCTCGTTCAACCGCTGTTGCCGTCGCCATCTGGCTTACTCCCCTTCGGGTTGGCGCATGTCGCAGTCGAAGATAACATCCCCATCCGGAAGCGGGTAGGCGCGCGTGCGCGGGCGCAACGCCTGTGATAAACTGTCCACCGGTGGCAGCTCCAGGCCCGATTTGCCCGATCCGATAATCATCGGGGCCACGAGGATATGCAGGCGGTCCAGCGCACCTGCTTCAATGAAACGCGAGATGGTGTGCGCGCCGCCCTCGACTAGGATTTTGCGCAAACCCAGCGCGAAGAGCGCCGCAATGATGTCCTGGGGACAAAGACCGTTCGCCCGCCGGTTGACAAGAATCGTCTCTACACGGGCAGGATGGTCAGCATCTTCGGCGCAGATGACCAGTACCGCAGCCCCATCGTCGCACAAGCATTTCGCATCTTGCGGCAGCCGTGCATTGGGGTCGATGATGATGCGGGCGGGGTTATCGCCCTGCGTTCGGCGAACAGTGAGCGCGGGATCGTCGGCAAGCACTGTGCCGATCCCGACAACGACGCCGTCCACAGCGGCGCGCAACCGGTGAAGATGGTCGAGCGCGTGCGCACCATTGATGTATTTCGACGCCCCGGTACGCGTTGCGATGCGTCCGTCCAGCGTCTGTCCCAACTGAGCGATCACGAAAGGCCGCGCCGGATCGCAGTTGTGCAGGCATTCGAGAGGGTCATCCAGCGGTTGAGCGGTCATATGTGCCAGGAGTTTCGGCTGCTAACTGATCCGGAACGTCATTGTGACATTATAATGGTGCGGGCGTTCTAGACATATAGCCGACTTCTTGCAGTTGTACGACAGACTGCTCGAGTGCCATGCCGGTTGGCCTGACAGAGGCTCAATGACCGGCGAACGATTTTGGACAGAGAAAATCAAAGTGACCGAGACTTCATTTCAGAACTTGTTCGGCGA
>CAYVFK010000377.1:0-1674 GCA_964450925.1 uncultured Hyphomicrobiaceae bacterium
CCGATGCCGGAAAGCTGGAGGATTTGCGGCGACCCGATCGCGCCCGCGCTCAGGATCACTTCGCCGCCCGAGCGAAGGAGCGCCTCGCGCGGGACGCCGTGGTGGAAAAACGCCAGCCCGGCGACGCGCTTGGGTTCATCCTTGTCGAACAGCAGATGCCGCGCCTGGGCTTCGGTCAGGATGCTCAGGTTCTTGCGCCGCCGCGCCGGGCGCAGATATCCCACCGCAGTTGAGCAGCGCCAGCCGTTCCGGGCTGTCAACTGGAAATAGCCTGCGCCTTCTTGTGTCGCGCCGTTGACGTCGTCATTGCGCGGGATGCCGATCTCTTCGGCGGCATCAATGACGGCGTGGCACACCGGACGATGCACGCGCATGTTCGATACCGCGATCGGACCGCCGACGCCGTGATAGTCGTCCTCGCCGTTTTCCTGATCTTCCGCGCGTTTGAAATAGGGCAACACATCTGCATAGGACCAGCCGGCATTGCCGAGTTGGCGCCAGTGGTCATAATCCTGCGCCTGGCCGCGGATGTAGAGCAGCCCGTTGATCGAGCTGGACCCGCCCAGCGTCTTGCCGCGCGGCCACTCCAGCGTACGTCCGCCCAGCCCCGGATCAGGTTCGGTCTTGTAGCACCAGTCGGTGGTGGGGTTGTGCATGGTGCGGAAATAGCCGACCGGGACATGAATCCACGGATTGATGTCTCTGCCGCCGGCTTCCAGCAGCAGCACGCGGCAAGAGGGGTCCTCGCTGAGCCGGTTGGCCAGCACGCAACCCGCGGAGCCGGCTCCGACGATGATGTAATCGAATTCCATCCCTAGAATTTTCTTTTGTTGGGGCGAGGCTGGCGGACGCCAACTTAATTCCGCTTGACCGTGCCAGTTATTATAATAAAAATGAGACTCTCAGTCTCAAAATTATAACAGGTTGCCCAGCCGGGCAATCACATTCTGGGAGGAAACCTGTGACGAAGATCTCTGAAAAGCTTCAGGGCATTTCGCGCCGCGATATGCTTCGGCTCACTAAGCAGTTCGGCCTAACCTCGACAATGCTCGCCGCCGGCAGTCTGACCGGCGCCGTCACGTTCTCACGCCTCGCCGAGGCCGCGAATTCGACCTACGAAAAGCGCTTCAAAACCCCTGCCAAGGTGGAATGGAAGTTCGGTGCGGCCGGCTTCAATGAAACGAACCTGCTGATCGAGCGGGCGGGCTGTCTGGAGTTCGTGCGCGATCTGGAAGAGCGTACCGATGGCGCGATCCGCATCGAGTTCATTGGATCGAACCAGATATGCGGCCAGCTTGACTGCGTGAAGAAGACGCAGCAGGGCATTGTAGATTTGTATGCCGCCTCAACCCAGAATTCGGCGGGCGGCGCGCCGTATCTGAACGTGCTCGACTATGCCTACATGTTCCCGAGCCGCGCAGCGCAATATTACTTCCTTTACCATCCGGGTAGCCAGAAGGTGCTGCGTGATCCGCTGCGCGAGCGTCACGGCATCCACTTCCTGTTCAGCCACGCCGAACTGCGCGGCATTCAGCTCGGCTTGAAATGGCAGGACAAGCCGCTGGTCACAAGCGTCAAGGACCTTGCCGGAACGAAGAACCGCGTGACCGGCACACAGCTTGGCCGCATCGCGATGCAGCTCATGGGCCTGAACCCGACGCCGATCGCGTGGGA
>CAYVFK010000378.1:0-1669 GCA_964450925.1 uncultured Hyphomicrobiaceae bacterium
GCCAAGGATCGTGAAGCGATATGCCATCAGGCCACCCGACCTTCGGGCGCGGGGGTTATCGCTGCATCATGCGGCAGGCGGGCGAACAGACGGTACACGTTTTCCGTGGTCGCGCGGGCAATCTCGTCCTCGCTCACACCCTTGACCTCGGCCAGCACCTTGGCGATGTGTCGGACATGGGCGGGCTCGTTGCGCTTGCCGCGATGGGGCACAGGCGCAAGATAAGGCGCGTCGGTTTCAACGAGCAGGCGGTCCATCGGCACATCAGCGGCGACCTCGCGCAGCGCATCCGCGCGCTTGAAGGTCAGCACACCGGAAAATGACACATAAAGACCCAGCGCCAACCCGCGCCGGGCCAGTTCGGGGCCGGATGTAAAACAGTGCAGTACGGCGGTAAACGCACCCTTGGCCATCTCGTCTGCGAGGATCGCAGCGGTGTCGTCTTCCGCCTCGCGCGAATGGATCACGAGCGGCAGGCCGGTAAGCCGCGCGGCCTCGATGTGCCGGCGGAAGCCGGCTTTTTGGTCCTCGACGGCGCTGAAGTCATAGTGATAATCCAGCCCAGCTTCGCCGATCGCCACGACCTTGTCGCGCTCTGCCGCCGCCAGAATGTCGTCCAGCGGCACGTCCTTCTCCTCGGTCGCATAATGCGGATGGGTGCCGGCCGAACAGAACACATCGGCATAAGCTTGTGTGAGGGCATAAATTTCCTCGAAGCGAGACATCCGCGTGGAAATCGTGATCATCGGACTCACGCCCGCCAGGCGCGCGCGGTCGATCACATCATCGCGCTCCGATGCGAAGTCGGGAAAGTCGAGATGGCAGTGACTGTCGATGAGCATTATTGTACGGCCTGGTTTTCATCCTGTTCGACAAAGCGCGGGAACACCGGTTCCGGCTTGGGCAATTCGACACCTGCGCTCAGCCGGCCAGATTCACCGAGATGGGCGAAGTCGCGCGCATCTTCGGGCACGCCAAGCAGGTCGAGCAGTTTAGCAGCTGCATGAGGCGTCAGCGCCTGCGCGAGGATCGCGACCTGGCGAACCGTTTCGGCGGCGACATAAAGCACCGTGCCCATGCGCGCCGGGTCGGTCTTTTTCAGTGCCCACGGCTCCTGGCCAGCGAAATACCGGTTCGCCTCGCCGACCACGTTCCAGATGGCCTCGGCGGCCTTGTGTATCGCCTGCCCCTCCAGAGCCTCTCGCACGCGGGCGAGCATCCCATCGGCCAAACTGAGCAGCGCGCGGTCCGCCTGAGTGAACGCGCCCGGCTCCGGCAGCGTCGCATCGCAGTTCTTGGCAATCATGCTCAAGGAACGCTGCGCAAGGTTGCCCAGATCATTCGCGAGATCGGCGTTGATCCGGTTGACGATTGCCTCGTGGCTATAGCTGCCGTCCTGCCCAAATGGCACCTCGCGCAGGAGGAAATAGCGCAGTTGGTCCACGCCATAGACCGAGATCAGCGAGAATGGATCGACAACGTTGCCGACAGACTTCGACATTTTTTCGCCGCGGTTGAATAAAAAGCCATGCGCGAACACGCGCCTTGGTAGCGGCAGCTCCGCCGACATCAAAAACGCGGGCCAGTAGACCGCGTGGAACCGCAAGATATCCTTACCGATGACATGCAGGTTCGCCGGCCAGTAGCGCTTGTAGCTCTTGCTGTTGGT
>CAYVFK010000379.1:0-1664 GCA_964450925.1 uncultured Hyphomicrobiaceae bacterium
GCTGCGATCGCCTGTTCTTCCGGTGACAGATCATCCCAGGCGCGGTGGTCTGGGTGCACCGGGGCCAGCGTCGTGGTCTCGGGCACCAGTCCAAGCTAAATGGTGCGCTGCCACCGCTCTTTGCGCATTACGTCCCAACCGGCGTCGAAGACACCGTCATACCGGTCGATGAACTCGACCGGGGCCTGAACGGGAATGTGGATGGCCTGCAGAGACAGAAAGCCGAAGAACGGCTGATCCGCATCGCCTTCGTCGATATAGCGGATCATCTGATCCACGAGATTGCGCGATGAATAGAAGTCCTCCGGCAGCCGGACGGGTTGGCCGTCCTCGAACCAGGACACTTCCCCATAGCCGGGAAGGTAATGACTGTGGTCGTAGTTGCTGCCGCCCGTCGAATCCATCACATAAGAGCGGTCGAAGCCAAAGCGGTCGGGCAAGTTTGCGCCCTTGGCGCCAATGCCCCATTTCCCGGTCACGTAGGTCCGGTAACCAGCCTCCGACAGAAGCGACGCGATCGTCGCCTGACCCTCATCCCAAACCATCGAATAGCCAGGCAGCGCGCGCTGTTCGGGCGTCACCGTCTCCACCAGCGTGCCCATGCCGACCTGATGGTTGTCCATGCCCATCATCAGCATGGCGCGGCTCGGTCCGCAAAACGGGGAGGAGTAATACCGCGAGAAGATCGTGCCGTTCCGCGCCAGCCGATCAATGTTCGGCGTCCGTACTTCACTGCCATAAGCACCGAAATCCATGAAGCCGACATCGTTGAACAAGATGAGGAGAATATTCGGTCGCGTGTCCTGCGAGAAAGCCGTGTTCACATTCGACGTGGAGAATACGAGTATGCACAAGAACGCCCGGATAATTTTCTGCATTTTGGATCTCTCTAACTGGGAAAATCTGATGATTTCGATAAGAATTTTTTAGTGCTGAGGTTGCTTAGGTTTGCTCCGATTTCCCCAGTCCAGCTTCCTCCCAAGTGCATGCTTTCGGCAGCGCCGGACTTTGAAATTCTACCGAAGCCGCGCGCTGCTGTTCGGACATCTCGGCCCAGAGCGCATCTGCGCGGTCTCTTGCTTCGGGTACGCCATTGCCCTCGGCGGCGCGCAGCCATTCGTAAGCGACCGGAAAATTGGTTGTTTTGCCCACAACGCTGTGTGCGACGCGGCGCGCCAACCGGATGCCATCAACGACGTCGCCGGAGAGAATGCGCCCAACCTTCAGCATCGCAGGTCCGTACCCCTGTCGTGCGGATTGACAAAGCCAGTTCACCGCTTTCGGCGTATCATAGAATCGGCTCTTCTCGTCAATTGAGCAGCATAAGGCGTCTCCAACCTTATACTGAGCCTGAGGATCACCATTATTCGCAGCTTCTATGTTCCGTTCATAAACTACTTTATCTTTGGAAATATTTACCGCTTCCACACCAACTGTGGCGCAGCCGCCAATGAGAACGCTCATTATTGCAAGAAAACCACCAATGACACTTGTGCGTTTCAGGGACATCACTTTCTCCGCCGGGTATCGTGATGCCGCAGCCAAATTTGTTGCGCACCAGGCCAAGCTGATCACGCGGCGGCTGTAACATCTGCTTGCCACTCTCGCCCCCGCTGAAGAGACCTCACGCTGTTGGTCGCGTGATGCAACGCCCCTCCATCCAT
>CAYVFK010000380.1:0-1661 GCA_964450925.1 uncultured Hyphomicrobiaceae bacterium
CCGCGATGGCGATTTCCCACGGCCGAATGGGCAGCGCCTGCGCGGCGGACGAAATACGCTTGTGCGACCCGAACTCGTAGAAGTTGTTGTACGTGGTTGCGACCTCTTCAGGCGTCAGGCTTCGCGTGAATGGGTAGGCATCATTTCGCGGCACTGGGTAAAGCCCCGCGCTGGGGTCTTCAGCCGCCAGCGCCATATCTGCCATGCAACCCGACAGCCCTACGCCGGCCGCGACAGCGGCGCCCTGCATGAAGCGCCGGCGGTTCAGAGATGCCGCCTCGTCGGTGGCCAGCCGTTCAGGCAGCTCCCAGCCTTTTTTTCGCAGGTACCGCATCAACCTCTCCCATGTTTGGTCACGCCCGCATTATAACGGAGAACGCAAGGTGAGGGTTCACACGGCTGATCACGGTCTCGCGAGTGGATCAGGCCGCAGCCGTTTCGCTCGAGATGATCTTGTCCGCCAGCTTTCCGTTCAGTTCCTGCATGTGGTCGAAGCGCGCGGTGAACGAGCCCACCCCGGCCGTCGCTGAGCGCAGTTCAAGGATCAGATCACGTGTCTCTGCCTCGGGCATTTCGCCCCAGACCACGTCCCAGCCGGGCCAGCCCTGGCGGGCGTCGAAGCCATGAATATGACCGCGCCGGGTTGAAATGATCTGGTTGATCTTTGGAGTGGCTTCGCTGGGCGTGGCAATTTCGACATGGCTGATCGGCTCCAGCAGCACAGGGCTGCATTGCGGCACGCCTTCGGCCATTGCCAGCCGGCCGGCGGCGCGGAACGCTGCTTCCGACGAGTCAACGCTGTGATAGGAGCCGTCCTTGAGCGTCACGGCGATATCCACGACCGGAAAGCCGAGCGGCCCTTCACCGAGATAATCCCGCACGCCCGCCTCGACCGCAGGGATATACTGCTTCGGCACCGCCCCGCCGGTGATCGTCTCGGAAAACTCGAAGCCGATGCCGCGCGGGAGCGGCTTGATCTCCAGGACGACATCACCGTACTGCCCGTGCCCGCCGCTTTGCTTTTTGTGGCGGCCGCGCACTTCCGCGCTCTTCTTGATCGTCTCCTTATAGGGGATCTTGCGCGGGCGCGTTTCGGCGCGAATGCCGTATTTGTTTTCCAGCCGCTCCAGCGCCAGGCGCAGATGCATCTCGCCGAAGCCCCAAAGCTCCATGCCTCCGGTGTCGGTGTTGTTGATGAACACGAGCGAGGGATCTTCATCGCAGATCTTGCCGAGCGCGGTGGTCAGCCGGACCTCGTCTTTACGCTCAGCAGCGTTGATCGCGACGCCGTAGACCGGCGCGGTCCCCAACGCGACGAAGTGCTTGCGCGGCTCGTCCCTGGCGGTGGAGGCCATATCGCCAGTCTTGGCATGGTCGAGGCGGGCCAGCGCCACGGTATCGCCGAGCCCAGCGGGGCCGCGTTTCGCGGTCTCGCGCCCATTCAGGGCGAACACCCCGGCGCAGCGATCTTCGCCTTCGGGGGCGTGAACAGTTGTGCCTTCCGAGACGCCGCCGCGCAGCACGCGCGTCAAGGACAGCTTGCCGCCATGCTGGGTGTGCAGCGTCTTGATGATGCCAAGCGCGCTGGGCCAATCCGCGACGCCGAGCCGCTTGGCTGCCTGATCGACATGAGGCGCTTCGTGGCGCAGCGCTTTCAATAG
>CAYVFK010000381.1:0-1653 GCA_964450925.1 uncultured Hyphomicrobiaceae bacterium
GGCGGGCGCTACCGCCGCACCGAAGCGCCGCAGGTCATCATTGACGGCACACAGGACGCCTATATCGCCTTCGAGGAGGCCGAGGAGATGGGCGGTTTCGTCGGATTGACCGCGCAGTTCTGATGCGTAGGTCGTTTAGCCTCGCGCGCCTCGCCGTGACCCAAGTCGGCATGCAGTGACGTCTACCGGGTCGCGGAAACGCGCGCGGGCAGAGCAAATGGGCGTGCCGGCTCCAGCGCCGCGCACTTCGCGATGGCCGCCGCCGCCTCGACCATTCGGCCACCGCGCCCCAGCGCCTCATCAGCGAAGCCGACAAGGCGCGGGTTGGGTTGCGCCGTCGGCGAGGTCTCGCGCAGCAGCCTCGCGATCCTGTATTCATCCGTCTGCGGGTTGAGCGCACAGACCATGGTGAAAGCCGCGGCCGTCGACCGGCTCACTCCGGCCAGACAGTTCACGAGTACCGGCGCGGCGCGGTCCCATGACATCACAAAATCAATGAGCGCGGCGACATGTTCAGGCGACGGCGCGACATGTCCTTCGCGCGGCTCTATGATGTCGTTCATGGTGAGGCGCAGATGGCGTTCGCGCGGCACGCATGGCGGGGTCGCCAGTTCGCGCATCGCCTCGTCGTTGACGAGCGAAATCATGTGCCCTGGCCGTGCCTGTGCCGCCACCGCGTCAATCGCATCAAGCGAGCAGATATAGAGCGTTTCTGATGATGGCGTGCTCTGCATGGTCTGGCCCGTGGCGCCGCTCCGCGTGACATTGCTGGTGTTGGGGGCAGCCGCGCAGCCTGTCAAGCCGGAAACGCCCCTTCGACCAACGAGGCGTTGCGCCGGACCCTGCACCCCGACATAATGCGCGCATCTAAAAAGCCTTGCCAGAACATCCCGGGAGGAGCGCAGCAATGCCTGACGACAAGATTTACCCCGTTCCCGAAGACTGGGCGAATAACGCTTATGTGAATCGGGCGCAGTACGAAGACATGTATCGGCAGAGCATCGAGAGTCCGGACGAGTTCTGGCGTCATCAAGGTTATCGGATCGACTGGATCAAGCCATTCAACAAGGTCAAGCACACCTCTTATGATCCCCATAATGTCGATATCCGCTGGTACGAGGACGGCACGCTGAACGTCTGCGCCAACTGCATCGACCGGCATCTGCCTTCGCGCGCCGATCAGGTCGCCATCCTGTGGGAAGGCGATGAGCCTGACATGGACCTGAAGATCACCTATCGCCAGCTCCACGAGCGGGTCTGCCGGTTCGCGAATGTCCTGAAGCAGCTTGGCATCAAGAAAGGTGACCGCGTCACGATCTATCTGCCGATGATCCCGGAAGCGGCCTACGCGATGCTGGCGTGCGCGCGCATCGGCGCGATCCATTCGGTAGTGTTCGGCGGCTTCTCGCCCGACGCGCTGGCCGGGCGCATCAACGACTGCGATTCGAACCTGGTCATCACCGCCGATGAAGGCGTGCGCGGCGGTCGCGCCGTCCCGCTTAAGGCGAATACCGACAAGGCGCTGACCCATGCGCCGAGCGTGCAGAACGTGCTGGTTGTCAAGCGCACAAATGCCGAAGTGCCGTGGGCCGAGGGCCGCGACGTATGGCTGCATGAGCAGATGGAGCAGGTCTCCGCGGACTGCCCGCCAGA
>CAYVFK010000382.1:0-1647 GCA_964450925.1 uncultured Hyphomicrobiaceae bacterium
AAGAGCGGCAAACCGGCCCCCAAACCCCCTGCCCAGGCTTGCCCGGGCGCGCGCTTAATTGGCAAAACGGCATCCGCCACGCCAAGCGCCGCCCCAGCCATCGCTTGAACCGAACCGCCATGTCATCCAACCCGCCGGTAGAACTGCGCGAGCGTTACCGCGAGATGCTCCACAGCGGCGCGATCTCGCCCGACCCCGCGCAGGCAATGGCGGTGGAAAAGCTGCAACTGCTCGCCAACCGCATCGCGCGCTACAAGCGGCCAACCCGCACCGATACCTTCTCGTTTTTCACGCGCAAGCGCGGCGAAGTCCCTAGCGGGCTTTACATCTTCGGCAGCGTGGGCGGCGGGAAGACCATGTTGATGGACCTGTTTTTTGACAGCGTGGCCATCGACGCGAAACGCCGCGACCACTTCCACGCCTTCATGGCGGACGTGCACGCGCGCGCCGCGCATTTCCGCAAGACCGCCAAGGGCGACCCGATCGAGCAAGTTGGCAAGGACATCGCCCGCGAGGTCCGACTGTTATGCTTCGATGAGTTCCACGTCACCGACATCGCCGACGCGATGATCCTCGGGCGGCTGTTCAGCGTGCTGTTTGAGGGCGGCGTCGTGCTGCTCGCGACCTCCAACGTGCCGCCACGCGCGCTCTACAAGGACGGGCTGAACCGTAACCTGTTCGAACCGTTCATCGCGGAGCTGGAGCAGCGCGTGGAGCTTCTGGAGCTGTCGGCGGCGCGGGATTACAGGCTGGAGAAGCTCTCCGGCTCTCCGCTCTATTTTACGCCGCTGGATGAGACGGCCCACACTGCGCTTCAGGACGTGTGGCAGCGCCTGACAGGGTGCGAGCGCGGCGAACCGCGCGGGATCGCGGTGGCGGGGCGTGTGCTGAAGGTGTCGGAAGCCGCGATGGGCGCGGCGCGCTTCAGCTTCGATGCGCTGTGCGCGCAGCCGCTCGGCTCCAACGATTATCTGGCGCTGGCGCGCAGCTTCCACACCCTGTTCATCGAGGGCGTGCCGGTCATGGGCCCGGAAAAGCGGAACGAGGCGCGCCGCTTCATCAACCTGATCGACACGCTATACGACACCCGCACCAGCCTCGTGATAAGCGCAGAAGCCGAACCCGATGCGCTCTACCGTGCGGGCGATGGCGCGCACCTGTTCGCGCGCACCGCCTCGCGGCTGATCGAGATGCGCTCCAGCGAATATCTGGCGCGCGGCCATGCGCTGACGCAATCGTGAACACAGTTGGCTTTTCAGCCGCTGCGGCCGTGTGGTGATTTCCGCGAAGACCCCGCAGCCAAGGGCGCCCGATGACCGAGATCCTGATTGCCGCGCTCGCCGCGCTCATCCTGATGAGCCTCTTCATATCGCCGCTCGCGCGCGATCCTCAGAGCTTTTATCGCGGGTGGGCCGAAGGCGGTCGGCCGCCGGGGGTGCTGACCCTCACGCTATCACAGGTCACGACCTGGATCTTCGCGCGCTCGCTGCTCACCGCCGCTATCCTCGGCTTTTATTACGGCATCGCCGGCGGCATCGCCTACGCGGCCTATTACCTGTCGTTCCTGACCGGCTGGGCGATCGTCGATAGCTTGCGCTTCCGCCACGGCGCGCAGAGCATTCAGGACTTCATGCGCGCGCGATTCGG
>CAYVFK010000383.1:0-1633 GCA_964450925.1 uncultured Hyphomicrobiaceae bacterium
AGCGCGGAGATCAGCAAGAACAGTTTGCGCGCGCCAAGCGTAACCGGGTTTTTCGTTGCGCCCGCCTCCTGAATCGCTCTGGCGCGGCCCAGGTCAAGGCGCGGAGGCAGGCTGCGTCGTGTCCGGCGCGCCGCCATCTTCAAAAACGGTGGGATCAAGCGGCCTGCGGTCGACATCAAGGCGGAAAATATCGGGCCGGGCATAATGTCCAGTAACATCGAGCGACTTGCGTGCTGCGCGCGCCTGCTCCAGATCGATGTCGTGGAAAAGAATGCTCTTCTCCCTGTGCAGCGGGCCCGCGACGATGCCGCCGAACGGCTTGGCAACGATCGCATCGCCGTCATTGATCCATTCCGCGTCATCAAACAGCGCATCTCGACCGGGAAAATCGGCCGGCACGTCCGACCCCTCGAGAGCGGTGGCGCAGGATAGCACCCAGCAACCGCCCTCGCGGGCAATATGGTTCATCGAGGCACGCCATGTCTCGCCACAGTCCCAGGTCGGCGCAACGTAAATCTCGACGTTCTGGCTGTAGATCGCATAGCGCGCCAGCGGCATGTAATTTTCCCAGCAGATCAATGTGCCGATACGGCCGAAAGGCGTTTGAACCACGCGCAGACCGCGGGCGTCGCCATTACCCCACACCATGCGCTCCGGATTGGTCGGCATCAGCTTGCGGTGATTATTCAGAAGCGCGCCGTCAGGCGCGATGATGGCGACGGAATTGAACAGTGTCGTCCCACTAAAGTGCGCATCGATCTCATTGAAGCCCATCACGACCACGACACCGTGCGCCTTCGCCGCGGCCCGGATGTCCGCCAAGCCATCTTCGCGCAAATTGACGGCGTTAGCCCGCAGTCTGGCGTGGATTTCGTTGCCAAGCGCCATGTCTCCGCCGGGCCGCAGCCGCCATATCCAGGTGGGATAACCAGGCAGAAAGGCCTCCGGGAAGACAATCAGGTTTGCGCCCGCGCTGGCTGCTTCCGCGATTGTTTCAACAGCAATAGCGATGGTTTTGTTCAGGTCGAGAAGGGCAGGCGGTTTTTGGACGATGGCAACGTTCATCTTTCTGAGCTCCCAAATCAATGAAGTATGCGAATTTATAATAGTCCTGCATCCACCGTGTGACATTTTCCCGATTTGAAACACAGACAGGCCAGCTTCTTTCAGGTGCGCAGCAGCTCGTTGATCGAGGTCTTGGCGCGGGTCCGCTCGTCCACGCGCTTGACGATCACGGCGCAATAGAGCGACGGGCCGGGCGAGCCGTCGGGCAGCGGCTTGCCGGGCATCGTGCCGGGCACCACGACGGAGAACGGCGGCACCTCGCCCATATGCACCTCGCCGGTGGTGCGGTCGATGATCTTGGTGGACGCGCCGAGATAGACGCCCATCGACAGCACCGAGCCTTCGCGCACAATCACGCCCTCGGCAACTTCAGCGCGCGCACCGATGAAGCAGCCGTCTTCGATGATGACTGGGTTCGCCTGCAGCGGCTCCAACACGCCGCCGATGCCCGCGCCACCCGACAGATGGACGTTCTTGCCGATCTGCGCGCAGCTTCCGACCGTCGCCCAGGTGTCGACCATCGCGCCTTCATCGACATAAGCGCCGAGGTTCACGAAGCACGGCATCA
>CAYVFK010000384.1:0-1603 GCA_964450925.1 uncultured Hyphomicrobiaceae bacterium
TGATGCGCGTGTAGATGTTGCCGAACTGCTGAAGGCCGAACAGCGCGGCGGCGTGTTCGGGGCTGTCGAACACGTATGAGGTTGTCTGGTAGATCGGCGTGACACGCGCGCCGGTGGTCGGGTCGGGCTGCGCGCCGGCGTGTATCGTCAAGGTCTCGAACCCGCGGCGATCCGGAGCTGTCATTGTTTCAGTCCTTCCTGGGGGCGCTGCGCTCAGGCTGTCTCACGCTTGCGCAATTCGCTGGCGCGGGTTTTTATGCTTTCGGATTTGAGCTGCCCGCAGGCCGCCATGATATCGCGTCCGCGCGGCGTGCGCACCGGCGAAGCGTAGCCCGCGCGCTGGATCACGGCGGCGAAGTTCTCGATCTGGTCCCAGTCGGAGCACTCATAAGGCGCGCCCGGCCACGGATTGAACGGGATCAGGTTGATCTTCGCGGGGATGCGCGCGAGCAAGCGCACCAGTTCCTTCGCTTCGGCGAGGGAGTCGTTCACGCCTTTGAGCATAACGTATTCAAATGTGATGCGCCGGTTGTTGGCGAGGCCGGGATAGTTGCGGCAGGCGTCGAGCAACTCCGCGATCGGGTATTTCTTGTTGAGCGGCACGAGTTCGTTGCGCAGATCATCGCGCACCGCGTGCAGCGAGATCGCCAGCATCACGCCCATCTCGTGGCCGGTGCGCGGGATCATCGGCACGACGCCGGAGGTCGACAGCGTGATGCGCCGCTTAGAGATGGCCAGCCCGTCGCCGTCATTGGCGATTTCCATCGCCGTCTTGACGTTATCGAAGTTATACAGCGGCTCGCCCATGCCCATCAGCACGATGTTGCTGATCATCCGCTCGGATTCGGGCAAGCCGGCAGGGTTCTCCGCATCGCGGCCGGGCCAGTCGCCGATGCGATCGCGCGCGAGCATGACCTGCCCGACGATCTCGCCTGCGGTCAGGTTGCGGACCAGCGGTTGCGTGCCGGTGTGGCAGAAGCTGCAATTCAGCGTGCAGCCGACCTGGCTGGAAATGCACAGCGTCGCGCGGTCGGCATCGGGGATGTAGACGGTCTCGACTTCCGGGCCGGGCAGGCCGGGGCGCGTGGGCGCGAGGCGCGATAGCCATTTTCGCGTGCCATCTGTCGAGATTTGTTCGGTGACAATCTCCGGGCGCTCAAGCGTCGCCGTGCCGGATAGATCACGCCGCAACGCCTTCGATACGCTCGTCATCGCGTCGAAATCGCGCACGCCCTGGGTGTAAATCCATCGCCAAAGCTGGCTTACGCGCATACGCTGTTGGCGCTCAGGCACACCAATTTCCCCGAGGAAAGCGGCCATCTCCGACCGACTGAGGCCGATCAGGCTGGGCTTCTCCCCTGCTTTGGCGGACTGGCGCGCAGCGTCGGCCGAAACAGGGCCGGAAGGCGCGATGATTTCGAGGGACACCTCAGTCTCCAGTCATGTTACACGGCTTAAGAGCATTCCGCATCCAATGTATTGATCGAGGCGGTCAAACCAAAGAGCGAATAGGTGTCCGTGACCTGCTTGCCGTCCGCCGTTTCGCCTGAAACGGACATCTTCGCGCCCGCCTTCATCAGCTGAAGCAGCTTCTTTTCTTCCT
>CAYVFK010000385.1:0-1592 GCA_964450925.1 uncultured Hyphomicrobiaceae bacterium
GGGCGTTTCGCGCAAGCCTTCCCAAGCTTTGGTTCAGAGCGCACCGGCGCGCCGGTGGTCTCCTTCTGCCGCATCGCGGATCAGCCGATCCGGCTGCGCGAACCGATCCTCGCTCCCGACGTGCTCATCATCCAGGACCCGACGCTTTTGCATCAGGTGGATGTGTTCCAGGGCCTGCAGCCTGATGGCTATGTCCTCATCAACAGCGCGCGCGGCTGGGCGGAGCTTGGACTCGACGAGATCACGGCCCGGTTCAGGCCCGAACGGCTGCTCACGGTGCCGGCGAAGGAGATCGCGCTGCGCCATTTGCGGCGTCCGTTGCCCAACGCGGTGCTGCTCGGCGGTTTCGCGGCATTAAGCGACATGATCTCGCTCGACGCGGTCGCCCATGCCATCGGCGACAAGTTCAAGGGCGAAATCGCCCAGCGCAATATCGACGCCGCGACGGAAGCCTACGATCTCGTGGCGGGCCAGATGGGCGCGCCATCCCCTGCACCGGGAAGCCATCAGGAGGCGCGCTCATGAAACATCAGATGGAAGGCTCGCAGGCCGTCGCCCGGGCGGTCGCGCTGTGCCGGCCCGAGGTGATTTGCGCCTATCCGATCTCGCCGCAGACCCACATCGTCGAGGGCCTCGGCGCACTGGTGAAAAGCGGCGCGCTCGACCCGTGCGCGTTCCTCAACGTCGAGAGCGAATTCGCCGCGATGAGCGTGGCCATCGGCTCATCGGCCACCGGCGCGCGCACCTACACGGCCACGGCGAGCCAGGGGCTGCTGTTCATGGCCGAAGCGGTCTACAACGCCTCCGGCCTCGGCCTGCCGATCGTGATGACGGTCGCGAACCGCGCCATCGGCGCGCCGATCAACATCTGGAACGATCACAGCGATTCCATGAGCCAGCGCGACTGCGGCTGGATCCAGTTGTTCGCCGAGAGCAACCAGGAGGCGCTGGATCTGCACATTCAGGCGTTCCGGCTGGCTGAAGAGATGTCGATGCCGGTGATGGTGTGCATGGACGGCTTCATCCTCACGCACGCCTATGAGCAGGTGACGCTGCCCGAGCAGGCGCAGGTGGACGCGTTTCTGCCACCTTACGAGCCGCGACAGGTGCTCGATCCGGCCGATCCGGTGTCCATCGGCGCGATGGTTGGCCCGGAGGCGTTCATGGAAGTGCGGTACATTGCCCACGCCAAGCAGACCATGGCGCTGGAGCGGATCCCCGAGATCGCCGCGGAATACGCGGACACATTCGGGCGCGGCGCGGGCGGCCTCGTGCGCGGGTATCGCATCGACGACGCGCAGACGATCGTCGTGGCGCTCGGCTCGGTGGTCGGCACGCTGGAAGAGGTGATCGACGCGATGCGCGCAGCGGGCGAAAAGGTCGGACTGTTGTCGATCCGCTCGTTCCGGCCGTTCCCGCTGGCAGCGGTGCGCGAAGCGCTGAGCGGCGCACAGCGCGTGGTGGTGCTTGAGAAGTCGTTTTCGGTCGGGCTCGGCGGCGTGGTCTCCACCGATGTGCGGCTCGCGCTGTCGGGCATCCATTTGCACGGCTACACGGTCGTCGCCGGTCTCGGTGGGCGCTCGATCACGCAG
>CAYVFK010000386.1:0-1580 GCA_964450925.1 uncultured Hyphomicrobiaceae bacterium
TACGCAGCAATGGTTTTACGACATTCGCAACGCCTGGAGTGAAACGGGTCACGATGCGAGCGACAGAGTGGGAGGCAGTAATGATGAAGGGTACGTTCCGGAAGGCCGCGGCGATGTTGGCCTTGGGTGTTGGGCTGGCAATCTCGGCATGGGCGACGGCCCCGGTGGCGCTGGCGCAGGACACCGGCGATCAGCGCTTAAGCCCCAATGAGTGGCGAAACCAGGTGAACGCCGGAACCGTGCGCATCATCACCAAGGGCGCGGGGTGCACCTGCACCGATCTCGCCTCGGACATTGCCAAGGTGCTGAATAGCATGGGCGAAATACGCGTGTTGCCAATGCTCGGCGTGGGGTCGCTACAAGGCATGGCCGATGTGCTGTATCTTGAGGGCATCGACATGAGCATCGTGCAGGCTGACGCTTTGGCCTATGTCAAACGGAATAACCTTCATCAGGACGTTGATCGGCGAATCCGCTACGTCAGCAAGTTGCACAACAGCGAGGTGCACCTGATCGCCCGCAGGGAAATTGAGTCACTGGACGACCTGCGCGGCAAAACCGTGAGTTTTGGCGAAGCTGGCTCAGGCGAATTGATAACTGGAAGCACGATCTTGGGCCTGGCGGGCATCGAAGTGAACCAGGTGTTCCTCGACCGCGACAAGGCGCTGGAAAAGTTGGAGGCTGGCGAAATCGACGCGATGTTTAGCGTGACCGGCAAGCCGTCCAATGCTGTCGCCGATCTGACCAAACAGCAGGGTTTGCATCTGGTGCCGCTTGAGTTCACGCCACAGCTTGCGCAGTATTACATTCCCTCTGAATTTACGGCCGAGAGCTATCCTAACCTGATCGCAGAAGGCGACGTGGTGCCTACAGTTGCGGTTGGCGAAGTGCTGGCTGTCTATAATTGGAAGTCGGATACTGATCGCTACACGAACCTGGAGCGCTTTGTTGACGCCTTCTTTGATGACTTCGAAAAGTTTCTCGCACCTTCGCGCCATGCAAAGTGGAAAGAGGTCAATCTGGCGGCTGAAGTGCCCGGTTGGCAGCGCTTTGAACCGGCCGAGCGCAAGCTGCGCGAGATCCTCGCAGAACGGCGTCAACAGGATGGCCAGGACGAGCAAGAGTTATTCGCAGCATTTGTTCAGAAGGTCGCGGGCGAAAACATGTCTGAACAGCAGATTGTCGAGCTTTATCGCCGTTTCACCGAGTGGGTGCAGCAACAGTAAGCACGACGGACGGTTGAGCGGGGCGGTTTTCTAACCCCCCGCCGCCAAGGCCTTCAGGCGCTCTTGTGCTTCCTCGTGGCCGAGAAGCGCGGCTTGCTCATACCATTTCCGCGCTTCTTCCAGGTCCGCAGCCGCCATTCCGGCAACGCCTATCTCTTCGACGTAAATTGGATCGTAGGTCTGCGCCAGACCATAGGCGCCCTTCCCGCTGCCGTTGCGCACCAGAAACCGGTAGATGTTGCGCGCGCCGGCCACATCGCGGGTTTCCAGCATGGCCTCGGCCCGCTGTAACATCGCGGCCTCGGTCTCCGGGTCCAATGTGCTGGTCGTTCCGGTGACGCCGGCTGCTTCGGC
>CAYVFK010000387.1:0-1570 GCA_964450925.1 uncultured Hyphomicrobiaceae bacterium
TCCCGCCTGTATCGGCGGCGACGCCTGCCGGCAGCAGCGCAGCGGCGAAGTGGCGTTCTTCAGAAAGCAGCAGCGCAAGCGTGCGGCAGGCCGGACCAGTCGCCATCACTTCGAGGCCAAGTCCGGCTTCTGCGCACGCGGCACGCAGGCTCGGTGCAGGAAACACTTGCTGCGCCCCGGTGCCAAGCAGGATGAAGTCAATACTTCGCTCGGCGGCGAGCGCAGGGGCCAGATCATCAGGGCTGAGCGCATCGGGCGAGCTGACAACCGGCCAGGTGAAAATACCCTCGGGCAGGATCAGAGCCGGGCCAGCCACGCGCACCTCGCCGCCCGCGAACGCAAAGCCACTCTCGCTGTAGGCATGCACTGGCGTGATGTCGCAGAGTTTTTCCATGCTGCCTCCGTTGCGGTCCGGAAAAGAGGCGCATCCGGCGCGGGCCAACACGGCGTGTTACGCGTGGTGTCAGGAGGCGGTTTCGCGCGCCTGAGTGCTGCTCGCGGACGAGGCGCCTTTCGCGCCGCCTGGCTCCTTGACCTTGGCGCCGCCCATTCCGCTCCAGTCTCGGGTCACGCCGAGCATCAGCAACAGCGGCGCGGCCACGAAGATCGAGGAGTATGTCCCGACGATTACACCCCATATCATCGCGAATACGAAACCGCGGATCACCTCGCCGCCCAGGACGTAGAGCGCGAGAAGCGCGATGAGCGTGGTGATCGAGGTCACAACCGTGCGCGCCAATACATCGTTGATCGACAGGTCGATCAGGTCGGGCAGCGGCATCTTCTTGTATTTGCGCAGGTTCTCGCGCACACGATCGTAAACGACCACGGTGTCGTTCAGCGAGTAGCCGACGATGGTCAGGATTGCGGCGATGATTGGCAGGCCGAACTCGATCTGGAGCGCGGAGAATACGCCGATGGTCAGCACCACGTCATGCACCAGCGCGATCACCGCGCCGACGGAAAACTGCCACTCGAAGCGCAGCCAGATATAGACCAGCACCCCGAAGATCGCGAGGACGACGGCGAGTGTGCCGGATTCGATTAGCTCCTGTGAAACGGTCGGCCCGACCACCTCAACACGGCGGTACTCGACATTCTCGCCGAGCGCGCCCTTGACCTTGTCGACGACCGCCTGCTGCGCAGACTCGCCGCCGGGCTGTTCCTGCACGCGGATCAGCACGTCGTCCGGCGCGCCGAAGGTCTGGATCTGCACGTCACCAAGGCCGAGGCCGCCCAGCTTGGAGCGCAACGCGCCGAGGTCTGCCGGTCCGTCCGTGGTCTTGATTTCGATGAGCGTACCACCCTTGAAGTCGATGCCGTAGTTGAGCCCGACGCCAAAGAACAGTACGACCGAGATCAGCATCAGCGCGGCAGAGGCGATCATGGCGATGCGATGGACCGACATGAAGCGCCAAGACGTTTTGTCGGGGACGAGCTTGAGCGGTTTGAACGCCATGATGGTTGCCCTTTTAAATCGGGATCGTGCGCGGGCGCGTGCGCTGCAGCCACAGAACGATCAGCATTCGGGTGAACATGAGCGCCATGAACACCGATGTGAAAATGCCGA
>CAYVFK010000388.1:0-1570 GCA_964450925.1 uncultured Hyphomicrobiaceae bacterium
GCCGCGCTGGCCGGAGCCGGGGTTGCCGATGTTGACGCGCTTGCCTTCCAGGTCGTCCCAGCTCTGGATGCCGCTGTCCTTGCCGGCGAGAATCTGGAACGGCTCGGGATGCACGGAAAACACCGCGCGGATTTCCGGGAAAGGATTCTCCTCGAACCGGCTTGTGCCGTTGAACGCGTGATACTGCCAGTCAGACTGAGCAACGCCGAATTCCAGTTCGCCCTGGCGGATCGAGTTGATGTTGTAGATCGAACCGCCGGTTGACGGCGCGGCGCAGCGCAAGCCGTGCTGGCGGCCCTCATCGCGCCCTTCAGCGGCTTCCTTGTGGACCATGCGGCAGATCGCGTTGCCGACGACGAAATAAACGCCGGTCGGGCCGCCGGTGCCGATGGCGAAGAACTGCTGCTGCGCATTTGCAGCGCCTGTCAGCGACATGGCTGCAGCGGCCGTCAAAGCGCCGGCAGCGGCCAATGATTTGGCGAGAGACTTGAAGGTCATGGCGTATCACTCCTCCGAAGATTTCAGGAAACGCATCCCATGATCAGTGAAAGTGCCCAGCGCGGTCGGGAACCAACCACTTGATCGGGCGCGTGGAACGCCCGATATTGCTGGGCGCATGACACCTTATGACCACACCATGTATCCCGCAATTCATTTGTCCCGGCTCAACCCCTTTTCCGCGAGTTCGCCAAGATACTGCTGCCAGATCTCGTCGCGCTCGGCGCCGAGCTTACGCAGATAGCTCCAGGAGAAGATGCCGGTGTCGTGTCCATCGCTGAACACCAGCTTGACCGCGTAGTTGCCGACCGGCTCGATCCGCTTGATCGTCACGCCGCGCTTGCCGCCCAGCGTGACGCGCTCCGACGGGCTGTGACCCTGCACTTCGGCGCTCGGGCTGGTCACCCGCAGCATTTCCGCGGTGAGCGTGTAGGTTGCGTCAGGGAAGCTCAGCGTAAGTTGGTCCTTGTCGGGGTTGAGCCGGATTTCTTCGGGGTGCGCGGTTGCAGTCGGGTCGTGCTGGCTCATCGAGACGTCCTTTTTGCCTGACATGAGAGAGGATCTGGGAGAGTGTTGCAGGTGCGTCACTCTACAACCGAAAATAGGCCCTTGCGCGCCTGAGATATTCACAGTTGCCGCCTTCTGGATTGTGCGGCGTAGGCATTCCTGTTAACCGCCAAATGGTATCCATCGCTCGCGTTCAGGTTCAAGCGTACGGGCTATGCGTAAGGAATACATCGGTACCTGTGCAACTGTTCAGAGTGGTGAGTCATGCCGCCAATCCGTTTGTCTGCGTCAGAAGCGTCTTCACTTCGCAAGATTTCCAGCCGCCCTTGCCTGAGGGAAGAGCTGCCGGATGATCACTCCGCCAAGCTATTGAATTACGGGTTGGCCTGTCGCGAGGCCATGGCTGTGCGCATTACGCCGCGTGGTCAAGTCGCGCTGCTCGCCAGCAATTTCCAGGTCACATTGCCCAGCGCACGTGCGCTCCGTCACAAGCTGCTGGATGCTGGGCTGGCCTGCCTGCGCCGCGGACCAGAGTGAGCGGCCAATAGCCAGAGGCTGGCTAGTG
>CAYVFK010000389.1:0-1560 GCA_964450925.1 uncultured Hyphomicrobiaceae bacterium
GGGCGTTGGTCTCGACCGAAGTGATGTCGTTGATTGCGACCACCTCGATATCCGTCCGGCGGGCCTCGACGATTGCACGCAACACGTTGCGACCGATCCGGCCGAATCCGTTGATAGCGACCTTGATAGCCATCCGCGCCTCCTAAGCTCATTCTTATTTATGGGGGCGTCAGCGCTGGCTGGCGGAGCCTCGCCGCGCCACTTCGCTGAGCCAAGTTCGTTCGACACCCTTGTATGTCGGCACACGCAAAACGCAAGGAAAAGCGGTCGCGTTTGTTTCCCATCACGCCGCGCAGAATAGTCTGTGCATGAGTCAGAAAACAGGTTGCAAGACAGCGGCATTGCACGCGCTGATTCGCGGTTTGGAGCCGTCGCCTGTGCTGGTTGTTGGATTGTCGCTGGCCGCGGCAGGGGCTGGGTTGAAAGCTCAACACTCGCTGATAATGCTGGCTTTCGATAAAATCTTATAGAATCAATGCCGTATTTAATGAAGCCGCGCTGCGGGGCGAGCGCTGCCCGCCAGCCATTCGCTCACTCGCCACGCGCTTGACGGCTTTCCAGACCGCTGCCTATGGTGACGCCGGGGCACAGCCGTTAGCGTCTCAAGCGAAAAATGTGGTTCAACGTCGCGGTGTGTGGTGAGCAAGCCGAGCAAATCATCAGGTGCGCGTGGTACGGCAAAGGCGCGGCCGGTGGAGCGCGCGCAACGCGGAGCGGGGGGCGAAGCATCTCGTGGCGCTTCGCATAAGGCGTCGGGGTCGCGCAGCCGTGCCCAGTTGGAGCAGGATTTGGCCGAGTTGAAGCGGATCAATGCGGAACTGGCTGATGAGTTGCGCCGCGAACGGGAGCGGGCCAAGCAGCTCGAAGAAATCAATGAACACGCGGGGGAGCGGATCGAAACTGTGATCGGGCGGATCAAGACGCTGCTGGCGTCGTGAGTCGTTCGGCGTTCTCGGGTATGTCGGCGTATGATCCGGTCGCCGCCGGGAAAGGCAGGCGCAAATGCCTCAGGTTACCCTGACTATCGGACACAAAACCTATCGATTGTCCTGCGCGGAAGGCGAAGAAACGCGGATTCATGCACTGGCATCGCACTTTACCGCGCGTGTCGACGATCTTGGCGAGCGGTACCCGCGCATGCCCTCCGATCAGCTTTTTCTGATGGCCGCACTGCTTGTCACCGACGAGCTTTTCGAGGCCCGCGATGAACTGCAAGGGACGCTCAAGCAGATCGCGCGTCTAGGCTCGGCGCTGAATGACAAGTCGGGCGCGCGGGGGCCGAGCGGCACGGAGATGTCGCAGATCGTGAAGGATGCTAGCGCGCGCCTCGACAAGCTGGACAGCGGCAAGCCGGCGCCGCCTAAATCCGGCTCGCTGGCGGCGGGTGACGGCGCGAAGCCGGGCAAGGCCGCGGGCGGCTCCAAGTGATCAGATTTCACCCCAGTTCGCACTGGACAATCGCCAGCGACACATCACATTCTGCCTTTGGGGCTGCCGGGCGCGTGAGGGGTTCTGTTTCCCGGGGCCGATACCGATCCTCAAGGGAGCTGACCCTGCCCG
>CAYVFK010000390.1:0-1558 GCA_964450925.1 uncultured Hyphomicrobiaceae bacterium
CTGGAAATGGGCGCGGATGATTATCTGGCGAAACCGTTCAACCCGCGCGAGCTGCTGGCGCGGGTGCGCGCGATCCTGCGGCGCACACAGGGCGGCGGCCCAGTCGCGAGCGAAAATCGCCGCTACGGCTTCGACCGCTTTGTCATGGACCTCGATGCGCGGATGCTGACGACCTCAGAGGGCGAGCCAATCAGCCTGACAAGCGCGGAGTTCGACCTGCTCGCCTGCTTCGTGCAGCGGCCGCGGCGCGTGCTCTCGCGCGATCAGCTTCTCGACTGGACTCGCGGGCGCGAAGCCGACCCGTTCGACCGCACCATCGACATGTCGGTCTCGCGCCTGCGCAAGAAGCTGCACGCCCATGCGCCGGAGGCCGACTTCATCACCACGGTGCGCAACAACGGCTATTTGTTCGTGCCGGCCGTTCGAAAGCTGACCTGATGCTGCGCTTCGGTTTCGTCACGCGCCTCGCGCTGATCTTCATCTTCAGTCTCATTGTGCTGCAGGTCTTCATCGTGGCGATGTTTTACGCCGATCGCGGACAGGCAACGGGTGAAAGCACGCGCCTTCCGCTGCCCGACCAAATTGCTGCGATGGTCGAATTGCTCGAAAACGCACCGCCGGAGAGCCGCGAATTGATCCTGCGCGCGGCCAACACCCCGCGCTTCAGCGTGCGGGTGACGGACGGGACGAGTTCGGCCCATCTCGCGACATGGCAGCAATCCGCGGCAGCCGAGCGTGTCCTGCGCCGCTATCTGGTCGCGCTTGGCTCGCGCCGTGTGACGGTTCTCATCGAGCCGGTCGGCCCTAGCTGGCTGTTTCCGAGGGTGATGGCATTCATTCTGCCAGCCTCTTCCGCAATTCATGTCGACATGAAAACCGGCGAGACGCTGGTCGTTGAGAGCCAGGGCATCCTTGCGGTCAGCCTGTTCGGCCAGCCCCCCGGCTTCTGGGCCAGCGTGTTCGGCTTCGGCATCGCGGTGCTGACGATCCTGCTGATCCGTCGCGAGGCCCGGCCATTGCGAATGCTGGCACGCGCGGCGGATAATATCGACTTGTCCGGCAAGGCCGCGCCGCTACCCGAGGCGCCGGGTAGCGCGCCCGAAATCCGCCGCGTGATCGCCGCCTTCAATCGCCTCCAGGGGCGGATCGCCGGGCTGATTGCCGCGCGCATGGCAATCGTCGGCGGCATCTCGCATGATCTGCGCACCTACGCCACGCGCCTGCGCCTGCGCGCCGAGGCAATCCCCGACGAGACCGAGCGGGCCAAGGCGGTGCGCGACATTGACGACATGATCGGGCTGCTCGATGACGCGCTCCTGGCGATTTCCGAGGGCGCGAGCAACCATCAGGATGAGCTGGTCGATTTGGCAGAGGTCGTCACCTACGAGGTCGAGGACCGGCAAAGCGCGGGCGCGGACGTGACGCTCTCACGGTCGCTGAATAGCGCGCAGCCGCTAGTGCTGGGCAACGCGCGCGGCGTGCGCCGGCTGGTTGGGAATGTGCTCGACAACGCGATCAAATATGGTGGCACGGCGCGGGTGGAATTGAGCGCGCGCGG
>CAYVFK010000391.1:0-1544 GCA_964450925.1 uncultured Hyphomicrobiaceae bacterium
TGACGGTGCCACTGGTCTCCAGCCCGAGCGTGATGGCATTCAGGACGATGATCGTGAGGATGGCCTGCTCCCAGCGGGGATGCTCGACGAGCGTGCGCAGGCGGGCGCGCATCTGGGAAACGTCACCCTTCCAGAAGGGCTTGGCGCTTGTGTCGGTCAATGACAGTCCTCCGGGAGCCAGGCGATCATGGCAGCGCGTTCAGGTGGCGCGTCCTTTTGCAGCGTGATATCGCCTTGTCATAGCCGGTTAACAAGGCCAACACGGGATTATCTGAGGGGTGTTCTACCATCACCGGTGGGATTGGCTTGCCAAAACCACGCTACCACGCGAGAGGCTCGCGACCTTGCCGTTAAAAGAATTCAAGCGCCCCCTGATCGGGGTGTCGACATCCCGCCGCCGCGGGCGATGCAGTTTCGCGGCGAACGCGCTGGCGCTGCGGCTGGCCGGTGCGCTCCCGAAGCGGTTGGGGGCGGGGGAGCCGCTAGAGGTGATCGACAGACTGGACGGGCTACTGATCGGCGGCGGCGACGATATTTCCGCACGGCTGTATGACGGCGACTTCACGCTGGATGTGCGCATCGATGAGGAGCGCGACCGTTTCGAGCTGGAGGCGCTGGAGCGGGCGATGCCGCGCGGTATTCCCGTTCTCGGCGTTTGCCGCGGCGCGCAGCTGATCAATGTGTTCTTTGGAGGGACGCTGCATCATGATCTCGAAGAAAAGCTCTGGCGTTCAAATCGCTATACCGTGATGCCGCGGCTGCGCATCGAGCTGGAGCCCGGGACCAAGCTGGCGAGCCTGATCGAGCATCCGCGCATTTTCGTCAACGCGATTCACCACCAGGCGGTGGACAGGCTGGCCAGCAATCTGATGGTCGCAGCGCGGGACGAGGAACAGATCATTCAGGCGGTGGAGGATCGCAGCCGCCCGTTCCTGCTGGGCGTGCAGTGGCACCCGGAACTGCTGATCTATCACAGTCATCAGCGCGCATTGTTTGAGGCGCTGGTCCGCGCCAGCCGGCGCTGGGCACAACGAGGGGCAGCCAGCCAGGGTCTCGCTGATCGCGCCATGCAGCGGCGGTCCGGTCGCGCGATCAGCGGCTGAGAGAAGCAAGCCCGGCGTCTTCCTCGGCTGCCAGCATGGCAGCGTCATCGTCGAGCAGTTCGATCTGCTCTGGATGGGTCACCTCGATCAACGGGCCGTTGCGCGGCTTTAGCCAGCCACGCACGCGCAGCCGCCGGCCCTTGAGCGCCAGAAGATCAATGTCCGAGCCGTCGAAAGCCCCCCGGTTTGAGGCGGCAACGGCTGCTGTGAAGTCGCTGCGCCAGTCCGCGCCAAAGTTGAGATAGACCCGACCGCGCTTGTCGGCAACGTCCGCCACACGACCCTCTACGATCTGGAAGCTGTAGGACAGTCTTTTCATGCTGTCAGGGTCTGCGGAATCGCGCACGCGGAACACGCCGCGCCGCCAGAACCCGGCCCTTGCTGCACGCGCGGACTGTTCTGCTTCTTGCAGTCGTCTGACACAGTTCCGATTCTCAGGGA
>CAYVFK010000392.1:0-1540 GCA_964450925.1 uncultured Hyphomicrobiaceae bacterium
CGCGATAAGGGCATTGCACTGGCCGTGCTGCCGGCCGATGGGCGGCCTGACTCGCGCCTCGACGATGTTTCGACCGTGCCGGACTCAACGCTGCGGCGGCTGGCCGAGTTGTGCGACACCGGCGGCGAGGTCGCGGCGCAGGCGGCGCTGGCGCAGCTCGCGCTGGCGGCGGGGCTTTATGCCGGCCCGGTGACGGGGTCCAAGGCAGTGCCGATAGTCGGCGCGTGGACGCCGGAGCATGGCGCGTGCTGTCCGCTCGCGGCGTTTCCGGCTGGGAGCGATCGCCTGCGCATCCTCGTGACGTTTTACCGGGCCTATCTGACGGCGGCGGACCTTGCGCCGGTGAAGGCGCTGTTCGAGAGCTTTCGCGCGCGCGGTTTTGACGTCGCCGGGCTGTTCGCGCCGTCGCTGAAAGCGCCGGAGCCGGCTGGCTGGCTGGCGCGGCAGGTGGCGTTCATGCAGCCGTCTGCGATCGTTAACGTCACCTCGTTTTCGGGAAAGGGCAACGACGGAACGTCTCCACTGGATGCCGCGGGCGTGCCGGTGTTCCAGGTGGCGCTTGCGACCTCGACGGAAGAAGCGTGGGCGGAGTCCGAGCGCGGGCTTTCGCCTGCGGATCTGGCGATGCATGTCGTCTTGCCAGAGGTGGACGGGCGCGTGTTCGCAGGCGTCGGCTCGTTTAAGGAGCCAGGCGCTCTCGACGAGGCGCTGCAATTCTCGCGCTATTGCCATCAGCCGCAGGCCGCGCGCATCGCGGCGATCGCGGACCGCGTGGCGCGCTGGGTCGCGCTTTCTGAGACGCCTGCCGCAGAGAAGCGCCCGGCGCTGGTCCTCTCGACCTATCCGGGCAAGGACTGGAACATGGCCCATGCCGTCGGGCTGGATGCGATCGCGTCTGCCGAGGCGATCCTGAGCGATCTGGGCGAAGCGGCCTACGAGGTTGCGGCTGGCCCGGCGCTCGAGGGTGCGCTGTCGCGGGAGACCATCGCGTGGCCGCTCGACGCCTACCGCGCGGCGCTGGAGACGCTGCCGCCGAAGCTACGGGCCGATCTCACCGACGCATGGGGCGCGCCGGAGGATGATCCGGCTTGCCGCGAGGGCGCATTCCACTTCGCCGCCACCCGGCGCGGCGCGGCGCTGGTCGCGCTGCAGCCCGAGCGCGGCGCGCTCGAACAGCGTTACGACGACTACCATGACATTTCCCGCGTGCCTCGCCATGCCTATGTCGCGTTCTATCTCTGGCTGCGACACGCCCTCGGCTGCGATGCGCTGATCCATATCGGCGCACATGGCACGCTCGAATGGCTGCCGGGCAAGTCGGTGGCGCTGTCTGGCCAGTGTTGGCCGGAGGCGCTGATCGGCGACCTGCCGGTCATCTACCCGTTCATCGTCAACGATCCCGGCGAAGCGGCGCAGGCCAAGCGGCGGATCGGCGCGGTGACGCTCGGCCATGTGCCACCGCCGCTGCGCACGAGCGGCGCGCCTGAGCGGCTGTCGCGGCTGGAGGCGCTGCTGGACGAGTTCTCCAATGCCGACGGGC
>CAYVFK010000393.1:0-1524 GCA_964450925.1 uncultured Hyphomicrobiaceae bacterium
TTGTGATCGTCGCGTTCGGCGACAGCCTGGTGGCGGGTTTTCAGCTCGCGCCGGGCGATGCGTTTCCGGCGCAACTGGAAGATGCGCTGCGCGCAGAGGGCCGTAACGTGCGCGTGGTGAATTCCGGCGTGTCCGGCGACACCTCTGCAGATGCGCTCGCGCGGCTGGACTGGGCCTTGCCGGATGACGCGGACGCCGTAATCGTGGAGCTTGGTGCGAATGATGCGCTTCGCGGGTTTGACCTCGATGAGACGCGCCGGGCGCTCGATGAAATCCTGACCAAGCTGAAAGACCGTGAATTGCCGGTGCTGCTGACCGGCATGGAGGCTCCGCGCAACTATGGCGAGGACTATTCGCAAGCATTTCGCGAGATGTACGTCGACTTGGCGCAGAAGCACGGCACCCTGTTTTATCCCTTCTTTTTGGAGGGCGTGGCAATGAACCCGGAATTGAACATGCGCGACGGCATCCATCCGACGGCTGACGGCGTCGCGGTGATTGTTGAGAACATCCTGCCTGAGGTGCGCGAACTCATCGCACGCGCGCGCGCCAGCACGGCGAGCGTCAACTGACAGCATCGGAACACGGGGGCGAGATGGATTATCGACCGCTTGGCCGAACGGGGATGCGCGTGAGCGCGATCTGCCTCGGCACCATGAACATGGGCGAGCAGAATAGTGAAGCAGAGGGCCACGAACAGCTAGATTATGCGCTCGATCAGGGCGTGAATTTTATCGACACTGCAGAGCTTTATGCCGTACCGCCGCGCCCGGAAACTCATGGTCGGTCAGAAGAGATCGTAGGCTCATGGCTTGCTGCGCGGCGCAATCGCGACAAGGTCATCATCGCCACCAAGGTGACAGGCCGCGCCAGCGGGCTGAACTGGATTCGCCCCGAGACTCACCCTAAGCGGCTGACGCCAGCGCAGATCTTCGCGGCCGTCGATGGCAGCTTGCGGCGGATGCAAACCGACTACATCGACCTGTATCAGACCCACTGGCCGGATCGCGACATGCGGCTGTTTTCCGGGCTGGAATACGAGCATCGCGATAGCGATGCCGTTCCGATCGCGGAGACGCTGGGCGCGCTTGATGAGTTGGTGAAGTCGGGCAAGGTGCGCGCGGTCGGGGTTTCGAACGAAACGCCCTGGGGCACGATGCGTTATCTGATGGGCGCGGAGAGCCAGGGCCTGCCGCGCATCGCCTCGATCCAGAACGCTTACAATCTGCTGAACCGTACCTTTGAGATCGGCTTGTCGGAGATCGCCTACCGCGAGGATGTTGGGCTGCTGGCCTACTCCCCGCTGGCGCAGGGCTATCTGACCGGAAAGTATGAGGGCGGCGCGCTGCCGCCCGGCTCGCGGAAGGCGCTGTGGAACCGGCTAGGGCGCTACGAGACACCGCGCGCGGCTTCGGCGATCACCGCTTATCTCGACTTGGCGCGCGCGCAACGTCTCGACCCCGGCCAGATGGCGCTGCAATTCGTGACGACGCGCCCGTTCGTGACCTCGAACATCATCGGCGC
>CAYVFK010000394.1:0-1521 GCA_964450925.1 uncultured Hyphomicrobiaceae bacterium
GCCAGGCCAGCCGCAGATCGCGCATGACCAGCGCGATAAACGCCTTCATGCTGCCTCCTCGACCTCCGCGCGCCCTGCGCCCAGGCGCACTGTGCGTGAAAACGCGACGCCAAGCGGCACATGGCTTGCAGCGATGACGATACCGCCAGCCGCGACATGGCCACGCACCGCATCGGCCAGCAGTGCCTGGGAGGCGACATCAAGTGAAACCGTTGGCTCATCCAGCAACCAAACGGGCCGCCAGGCCAGCACCAGCCGCGCCAGCCCCAGCCGGCGCTTTTGTCCCGCTGAAAGCAAACCCGCCGGAACATGGCGCAGCGGCCCCAGATCGAAGGCATCAGCGGCCGCGTCAACCGCCGCCTCGCCGTCGCCGCCGAGAAAGGCCGCCAGAAACGCCAGGTTTTCGTCCACCGTAAAGCCCGCCTTGATACCGTTCAGGTGCCCAATGTAGTGACAGCATTCGTCCAGCCCGAACCCTTCCGGCCCGTCTTCCAGCCGCGCTCGGCCGGTTTGCGGACCGATAAAGCCGGCCAGCGTGCGCAGCAGTGTCGTCTTGCCCGAGCCATTCGGCCCGGCAAGCAGCACGCTTTCGCCTGACGACACGGCAAAGTCGACGCCCTCCAGCACCACGCGACTGCCGCGCGCGCACCTCAGATTTTCAACAACAAGTCGCATGATGAACGACTTGGGCCTCCTGGTCCCGCTGGTCCGGCTTTTCGCGCCCGTCTGTATCGCGCGGATGTGAATGAGTGTCATCAATGAAATTGCGGTGCGTCGCGGGATGCGCTTGTGCCACACTCGCCGCAACCGCTATATACCTGTCAGGTTATGTGCCAGCGTATCCGCGACAGCGGGACTGGCAAACGCCGTCGTGAGGCGCTCCCGCGGCGGCGCGTCAGACCGGGGCCAGGCAACGCTCCGGAGATGAGAATAGTTGCAGCCGGACAATAAGCGCTGGCTGCGCACAGCGAAGGAGCACTCCATGGCAAGCCGCGACACCGCGCCCCAGTCCCTCGACAGTTTCAACTGCCGGCGCACGCTGAAGGTTGGCGATACGGCGTATGAATATTTCAGTCTCCCTGAAGCCGAGGCGAACGGCCTAAGCGGCGTATCGCGCTTGCCCTTCTCGCTGAAAGTGCTGCTGGAAAACCTCTTGCGCTTCGAGGACGGACGCTCCGTTACCGCCGATGACATCCGCGCTATCGCCGCGTGGCTTACCGAGCACCGCTCCAGCCACGAAATCGCCTATCGCCCGGCGCGCGTCTTGATGCAGGATTTCACCGGCGTTCCGGCCGTCGTCGATCTCGCCGCGATGCGCGACGCGATGGCGCAGCTTGGCGGCGACCCCACCAGGATCAACCCGCTGGTCCCAGTCGATCTCGTCATCGACCACTCTGTGATGGTCGACGAGTACGGCAACCCGAAAGCCTTCGCCGCCAATGTCGGACACGAATACGAGCGCAACAAGGAGCGCTACGGCTTCTTGCGCTGGGGCGCTGAAGCGTTCGACAACTTCCGCGT